>NZ_JBDOQR010000006.1:0-121958 GCF_039839315.1 Phaeobacter sp. CAU 1743
AAGGATTGGGAAAAATCCATCGCCAGCGCGGCAGCTTGGGTCACAATCGCACACATCCGCCGCGTCACGCGGATGCTCGCAAGACAATGAATTCACTCGAAAAGTTTTGAATCAGACTCTGAGGTCGGAACGCGGGTTCAGCATATCCTGTATGGGTCGTCCTGTATCGCGCAGCTGAAGGAATGGTACGGCGATGGCACGGTGCGGCCCTCGATGCGCGATGCGATCTTTGTCCTCGGAAGCTACGCACCGCCGGTGCTGGGGCAGCCGGAGGATCTGGCCGGGTTTCTGTCGGCGGCAGCGGATCTGAAACTCAACTGGACCGCCTGCGCCTTTGGCCGCAACGAACGGGCCTGCCTGCTGGCGGCGATTGCTGCCGGAGGGGATGCGCGAATCGGATTTGAGAATAATATTGAAACGCCGGAGGGCGAGATGCTGCAGGACAATGCAGCCTCGGTAGCGGCGCTGGTCAGGGCCGCACAGGATGCCGGTCACAGCCTCAAGGAGGGCTGAAAATGTCTCATGTATTTCCCCGTCATACCAAGGCGAACCTGCCCACTGCCGTGGGGGGCGATGGCTGTTATCTGATTGATTCGACAGGAAAGCGGTATTTCGACGGATCGGGCGGCGCGGCGGTGTCCTGCCTTGGCCATTCCGACGCGGCAGTCATCGCGGCGGTGCAGCAGCAGGTGGGACAGCTGGCTTTTGCCCATACCGGGTTCATGACCTCGGAACCGGCCGAGGCGCTCGCCGATCTGCTGATAGCCAATGCGCCGGGCGATTTGGACCGGGTCTATTTTGTCTCTGGCGGATCCGAGGCGACCGAGGCGGCGATCAAGCTAGCACGACAGTATTTCCTGGAAAAGGGGGAGCCGGAGCGGCGGCACCTGATTGCCCGGCGGCAAAGCTATCACGGCAACACGCTTGGCGCCTTGGCGGCGGGTGGCAATGCCTGGCGGCGGCAGCAATTCGATCCGCTGCTGATCGGCGTGTCCCATATCGCGCCTTGTTATGAATATGTGGACCGGGCCGAGGGCGAGAGCAGTTTTGACTATGGCCAGCGCGCCGCGGATGAACTGGAGGCGGAGATCCTGCGTCTTGGCCCGGAAACCGTGATGGCCTTCATGGCCGAGCCGGTAGTGGGGGCCACATCCGGGGCGGTACCTGCGGTCGAAGGCTATTTCAAACGCATCCGCGAGATCTGCGACAAATATGGCGTGCTGCTGATCCTGGATGAGGTTATGTGCGGCATGGGGCGCACCGGTCACCTGTTTGCCTGTGACGCCGACGGTGTCGCGCCCGACATCCTGTGTATCGCAAAGGGGCTGGGCGCCGGCTATCAGCCGATCGGGGCGATGCTGTGCTCCCGCCAGATCTATGCTGCCATCGAAGGTGGCAGCGGCTTTTTCCAACACGGGCATACTTATATCGGCCATCCGGTGGCCACAGCCGCCGGGCTGGCGGTGGTGAGCCAGATGCTGGAGCGGGATCTGGTGACCCGCTGCGCGGCAATGGGCGATCGCCTGCAATCTGCCCTGCAGGAGCGGTTCGGCCAGCATCCCAATGTCGGCGACATTCGCGGGCGTGGTCTGTTCCGGGGCATCGAGTTGGTCCGTGACCGCGACAGCAAGACGCCCTTTGACCCGTCACTGGGATTGGCCGCGAAGATCAAGAAGGCCGCTTTTGAAGCCGGGCTGATCTGCTATCCGATGTCGGGCACACGCAATGGCCGCAACGGCGATCACATTCTTCTGGCGCCGCCCTTTATCATTTCGGGGGATCAAATCACCGAGGTGGTCGACAAGCTGGACGTGGCGATAACACAGTCCCTGCCTCAAGGCTGACAGGGGTCATTGTCTTGAAACGGGCGATGGCCTTAGACTTGTCTCGTGCCCATGAACGAGCAGGGGAGGGCCATCGTCATGATCATCGCCATCGTCAGAATTCCTCTGGAAGGACCGAAACGGGATACGGAGCTGGTCACCCGCCAATCCGTTGAGGCGACGAAGATTTTCCACAATGTCAGGGGTTTGAGGCGCAAGTATTTCCTCAACAGCGAAGCAGGCGGTGGTGGCATCTATGAGTTCGACACCCGCGAGGCTGCCGAAGCCTGGTTCAATGAAGGATGGGCGGACTGGATGGAGGGGCGCTTTGGTGTGCGCCCGACGCTGGAGATCTACGACAATCCTGTCGTGCTCGACAATGAGCAGGATGAGGTGCGGGTGAACGGTGACCGGATTGAACCGCCTTGGATTGACGCAGGCTGAGCATCCCTGATTTGCCCATAGGTGGAAAGCGGGAGGCTCGCAAAATACATGCCTAGAAGGCTGAACAGTTTACGATGTCTGAGGGTGAATGGTGGAGCCTAGGGGAGTCGAACCCCTGACCTCTTGCATGCCATGCAAGCGCTCTCCCAACTGAGCTAAGGCCCCATTCACATCCGGCTTGGCTGTTGCCTCATCCGGTGTGAGTGGTCGTTTAAGGGACGATGGAGCAGGCTGCAAGTGCAAAATGCACCATCATTCAGAGTTTTTTTGTGGCCCATCCGGGCCCGGGTGAAACGGGGCCGAAACCGCCCCGGTCAATCCGCCATTTGGCGGCATCCGGGCCCATACGCGGGCCTTGGATCAGGACTCGTCGTCCTCGGATGCAACGTCGGCAATCTCGTCGAGCGAGACGTTGTCGTCATCGTCATCATCGTCCAGAACGTCATCGCCCAGATCCAGATCGACGTCTTCGTCATCTTCCAGAACTGCGTCGTCCCCGTCCATGTTCTCTTTGGCCTTCATCGACGCAGCGTCTTCCGAGTCGGCTTCGATCATGCGGCTCTTGCCGGTGTCGAGGGCAACGACCTCGCCCGTGTAAGGGCTGACGATCGGGTCCTTGTTCAGGTCATAAAAGCGTTTTCCGGTGGTCGGGCAAACGCGCTTTACACCCCATTCTTCCTTGGGCATGTGGATCCCCTTGATTTACTGGTGAGTCGTATCGACGATTCAGGTGCCTTGCCATATGAGGATGGTACTGTCAAAGCCTTTGCCTGCAAGGGAGAGCCGATGAGCGCCCATCATCTGCCGGGGGACCCTCCGGTGCCACTGCTTCTGCGTCGCTCCGCGCGTGCGCGTCGGATCAGCCTGCGAATTTCGGCGCTCGATGGCCGGGTCACGCTGACATTGCCGAAATCCCTGCCCGAACGCGCCGCCCTGGAATTTGCTGCCGAGAAGGAAGATTGGATCCGTGGGCATTTGGCGCGTCATCCCGGACAGGTCGCGGTGACATTTGGAACGGTGCTGCCGGTGGCCGGGCGCGACTTGCGGGTCGTGCGCGGGCAGGCGCGGGGCGTGCGGGTCGCCGGGGATGAGATCGCGGTCTCAGGCGACAGGCCGGCCCGGTCGCTGGAACGCTACCTGCGGGAATTGGCCCGGGATCGGCTGGCCGCGGCGTCAGATGCCTATTCGGCGCAGCTGGGCCGTCCGTTTCACAAGCTGGTTCTGCGCGACACGCGCTCGCGCTGGGGGTCCTGTTCCTCGGCCGGGGCGCTGATGTATTCTTGGCGTCTGATCCTCGCCCCGCCAGAGGTCCTGCGCTATGTGGCGGCGCATGAGGTGGCGCATTTGCAGGAAATGAACCACTCGGCAGATTTCTGGACCGTGGTTCAGGATCTTTTCGGCGATCATGAGGCGCCGCGCAGATGGCTGAGGGAGAATGGCAGCCAGTTGCACCGCTACCGGTTCACGGACTGAAAGTGCGGGCTCGTCAGGGCTGCGCGTGCGTGGCGCATTGACCTTGGTTCTATTTGTGATCACAACAGGCCATGACCTTGTCTACCCGCTCCACATCCGACGGGCTATCTTCAGCCCATGATCGCGTCTACCGGGCGCTGCGCACGCGTATCATGCACGGAGAGATCGCGCCCGGTGAGGCGCTGACCTTGCGCGGGATTGGACGTGAGTTCGATGTTTCCATGACCCCGGCCCGGGAATCGGTGCGCCGCCTGGTGGCCGAGGGGGCCTTGTTCCTGTCCTCCTCGGGGCGGGTGTCGACACCCGAGCTGAGCAACGAACGGATCGAGGAGCTTGCAGCGCTGCGGTCGCTGCTGGAGGTGGAATTGTCGAGCCGGGCGCTGCCCCGGGCTCATATGGCGCTGATCGACAGGCTGCAGGCGATCAATGTCACCGTGGCCGAAATGGTGTCGAAACGCGATGCGGTGGGATACATCCGCGCCAATCTGGAATTTCACCGCACGCTGTACCTGCGGGCGCAGGCGCCTGCGATGCTGGCGATGGCGGAAACGGTTTGGTTGCAGCTGGGGCCGACCATGCGGGCGCTTTATGGCCGTCTTCGCCGGACCGAACCGCCGCATAATCACAAGCTGATCATCGCGGCATTGAAGGCAGGGGATGAGCCGGGATTGCGGCTGGCGGTGCGGTCGGATGTGACGCAGGGTCTGCGCCTGCTGGCGGGCTAGGGCGCCGGAAAACCAATCGAGGTGTGATTGCGAATGGTCGGGAGGGGCGCTCCCGCCTGGCCTTGGTGTTTCTGCGAAACTCCGCGGCCCGTTGGGCCGGGCGCCGCTGGCAGCGGCGCCGCGGTCAGGTCACATCAGGCCGCGAGGCCCTTGGAGCCGATATCGAGGAATTTCTGGCGGCGGTCCTTGATCAGGGCAGCGCCGTCCTTGTCCTTCAGCTCATCCAGCATCGCTGAGATTGCTGCGCCGACCGAGGCAATGGTGCCGGAGGCATCCCGATGGGCACCGCCCAGCGGTTCGGCGATGATCCGGTCGATGACGGCCAGTTCCAGAAGGTTCTGCGCGGTCAGGCGCAGCGCCTCGGCGGCTTCGCGCATCTTCTCGGCATCCTTCCACAGGATCGAGGCGCAGCCTTCGGGGCTGATCACCGAATAGACCGCATGTTCCAGCATGGCGACCCGGTTGGCGGTGGCAAAGGCGACGGCGCCGCCCGATCCGCCCTCACCGATGATGACAGACACCACCGGCACGCCGATCTGCAGGCTCATTTCAGTGGAACGGGCGATGGCTTCAGACTGGCCGCGTTCCTCGGCGCCTTTGCCGGGGTAGGCGCCGGTGGTATCCACCAGCGTAATGACCGGCAGGCCGAAGCGCCCGGCCATCTCCATCAGGCGCACGGCCTTGCGGTAGCCTTCGGGGCGGGCCATGCCAAAGTTATGCGCGATGCGGGTCTTGGTATCGGCGCCCTTTTCGTGGCCGATCACCATCACCGGCTGATCGTTGAAACGAGCAAGACCGCCCATGACCGCCAGATCATCGGCAAAGTTCCGGTCGCCGGCCAGCGGCGTGTATTCGGTGAAAAGCGCATCGATATAGTCGCGGCAATGCGGACGCTCGGGATGGCGCGCGACCTGGCATTTGCGCCAAGGCGTCAGGTCCTTGTAGAGATCCTTCAGCAGCTGTTCGGCCTTGGCATCCAGCGCGGCGGCCTCATCGGCCACGTCCATCTCTTCGTTGGTGCGGGCCAGGGCGCGCAGTTCTTCTGCTTTGCCTTCGATCTCGGCCAGCGGTTTTTCAAATTCCAGATACTGGGTCATGTCGCCTCACTGAGCGCCTTACGGTGCGCGGTTTGTGCGATATATGGCCTTGTCGGGCGCCGGATGCAACTCGCCACACGCATCGGTCTTGTCCCCGGTGGCTCGCGGCGGCGCAGGCCGGTGGCGTTACGCGGGCCAGATCACCGGGTAAAGCGATGCGACCAGCAGCGCTGCCATAGCCCAGTTGAACAGCATCAGGCGGCGTGGATTGGTCAGCACCCGCGCCATTTGCTGCCCCAGCAGGGTCCAGGAGCTGACCGAGGGCAGGTTGACCGCCCCAAACAGCGCCGCCACCAGAAGGATCGCCCAAAGGGTCTGATCCGGGGCGTAAACGCTGATCGCGGTCAGGGCCATCGCCCAGGCTTTTGGGTTGACCCATTGAAAGGCGGCGGCCTGCAGGAAGGTCATCGGGTTGCCCTTGCCTTCGCCGGTTCCTGCAGGTCCTGCGTTGGCGATCTTCCAGGCCAGATACAGAAGATAGGCCACAGAGGCGACCTTCAGCACGGTATAGCTGACTGGGAAGGCTTCGAAGATCCCAACCAGACCGGCGCCGACCAGAACGACCATGAAGACGAACCCCAACGCCACCCCCAGCATATGCGGGATGGTGCGGCGAAAGCCGAAATTGGCGCCCGAGGCCATCAGCATCAGGTTGTTCGGTCCCGGCGTGATCGACGAGACAAAGGCGAAGAGCGTAAGCGCGAGGAGAAGATCGTATGTCATGGCGAGAATTTGACGCGTCAATGCCCGAATGAAATTGCGTTTTTGTGCGTCAGCTGCGTAAAATTGCAACCAATGGCTAAAAATGATCGCATAAATCAGCAGATATTGCAGGAACTGTCCCGCGACGGGCGGATCAGCAACCTGGAGCTGGCTGAGCGTGTGGGCCTGTCGCCCTCGGCTTGTTTGCGCCGGGTGCAGGATCTGGAGCGCGCCGGAGTCATCACCGGCTACAAGGCGGTGCTGAACCGCGAGGCGATGGGGGTGGGCTTTGTCACCTATATCGGTGTCGGCCTGGGCGAACACACGAAGGAGGCGCAAGAGGCGTTTGAGCGCGCCATGCAGGCCGCGCCCGAAGTGGTGGAATGCCACAATATCACCGGCACCATCGAATATCTGTTGCGGGTCGAATGCGCGGATCTGCCCAGCTACAAACGGTTTCACACCGATATTCTGGGCACCTCGCCCTATGTCACGGGGATCACAACCTATGTGGTCATGGGGTCGCCCAAGGATATGCGCGCCTAACCCTGTCCCAGAAGGGCGGCCATGGCGGTCTCGGGCGAGGTCAGCACCGGTACATCGCTGTCGATCAGCGCGGCCGCGCCCGCCATCGAGGCTTGCGCGAGAACCACGCAAGCGGTGCCAGATGTGAGCGCAAGGCTTGTGCCCACCCAAGCGGCGACTTGTTTGTGGAACTCCTCGGTGTCCCCATTGGTGAAATGGTGCCAGAGGCCGGGCAGGGGCAGGGCGCGGATGTCGAGCGCGCGGCCCTGTTCCGTGAAGGCGCGTTCCAGCAGGGCGGTGGAGGGAAGGCGGGTGCTGTCCAGACAATAGACCAGCATCGCCGGGCCACCGGTGCCCGCGGCCTGTTGCATCATCGGCCAGTCAATTCGCGTGGCGCCTGCTTCTTCAGCCACTGCGCCGATGGTGGTGCAGGTGCACAAGGAGGGCCCCTCTGTCGCGCGGATCGCTTCGGCAATTTCCCGACGGAGAGCGGCATCGACGCCGGTCTGGGCCCGTTCAAGCCAGTCGGTACGCACCACATGCGTCAGATCGGCCTCGGGTGCCAGGGCATCGAATGTCGCCACATGCACGTCGGCCGTGTGGAATAAGGTCAGATCTGTCATGTCGGCCCCGCGTTTCTGTCAATTTGTCGCGGAATAGGGCGCCAAAGGCAACGGGGCCGACCCAAAGAATGATCTGGGATTATTGTTTCTGCGCCATGGCCACGAGCTGCGCGAACTGCTCCGGGGTCAGAACCGTGCGCCAGTGGTCCGCGCAGTTGGAGCGCATGGTCACCAGCTTGACCTCATACTCCCCGACCTTGGCTGCAAGGCTGGCGCGCTCCTCTGTCGGCGCACCGTCCAGAATAGCGGTGCGCAGGGCGGCGCGGGCGGAGATCGCTTCTGCTTCCAGCGCCTTGCGCTTGGCTGGACTGGTTGCCAGCCAGTTCTGCAGATCGGCGCGTTGCTCTGCCGTCAGGCCAAGCGCATCGGCATTCTGTTTGATCAGCGGCGTCAGGCGCACGATGGGCGCGGAGAGCTCGCTCCGGTTCTTGCCTTGCTGGGCGGGGAGGGCGGTCGCAGTTGCCAGAACAAGTGCTGCGGAAAGAAGGGCTTTTTTCATGTCGTCACCAGTGGTTGCCGATTCTGTCGGTTTCGTTCTGCGGCAACATTCCAGCACTGGAGGGTTCTTGAGTTGATATGCATCAAAAAAATTGAATGTGTTTGGCGAATGCGGAATAAAAATGGGGCGCCCGCATGCCGGACGCCCCATGGTCAGCTGCGTTCAAAGGTCAGCCTTTTGCGATCAGCTCTGACTGTGCGACGATCACTTCGGCCTGTTTAATCGAAGCGATGTCGACCAGGCGGCCCTTGTATACTGTGGCGCCTTCGCCGTTGGCCTTGGCCTGTTCCATGGCGGCCAGGATCTCTCGCGCTTCGGCGACGGCTTCTTCCGAGGGGGTGAAGACCTCGTTTGCCAGGGCGATCTGTTTCGGATGGATGGCCCATTTGCCGACCATGCCCAGCGTGGCCGAGCGTTTGGCCTGTGCGATATAGCCGTCGTCATCCGAGAAATCACCGAAGGGACCATCGACCGGAAGAACGCCATGGGTGCGGCAAGCGGCGACGATGGCGGTCTGGGCCCAGTGCCACGGATCGGAATAGTGCCGCGTGTCGCCATGCAGCATGTAGTAGTTTTCCTGAGTGCCACCGATGCCGGTGGTCTGCATGCCCATGGAGGCGGCGAAGTCGGCGGCGCCAAGGCTCATCGCCTGCAGGCGCGGAGAGGAGGCAGCGATCTCTTCCACATGTGCGATGCCCGCAGCGGATTCGATGATCACCTCAAAGGAAATCGGTTTGGTACGGCCCTTGGCGTTCTCGATGGCGGTGACCAGCGCATCGACGGCATAGACATCGGCGGCGCAGCCGACCTTGGGGATCATGATCTGGTCCAGACGGTCGCCGGCCTGTTCCAGCAGATCGACCACGTCGCGGTACCAATAGGGCGTGTCCAGACCGTTGATGCGGACAGACATGTATTTGTTGCCCCAGTCCACGGTGTTCAGCGCCTCGATGACATTGGCGCGGGCAATGTCCTTGTCGGTGGGAGCAACGGAATCTTCCAGATCCAGATTGATCACATCCGCAGCCGAGGCGGCCATCTTGGCAAAGAGTTTGGTGTTGGAGCCGGGGCCGAACAACTGGCAGCGGTTGGGACGGGCCGGGGCGGCGGGCTGGATGCGGAAGCTCATGAGGGTGCTCCTTGCTGGGAAAGGAAATTACGATTTGACTGGTCATTGTGGTATGAAATTGCGCAACCCCATGCAAGAGGGACTTTGCAGTCGCAGCATCAACTATGCTGCAACCGCAATAAATTCCCGTGTTGCCGCATAATAGTGAGCGAGTAATGCGCCATTGCCGGAATTTTCTTCGATGAAAATGTATTTTTGTAGAAGAAACTTCGATCATGCCTTTCCTGCAAATGCAAAAATGGGACCGCTTCGCAAGGCGGCTCGATTATCGTTCGCGGTGAATCACGTTTAACGGAGGCCCCGAGATGATCGAGACACCCTATCTGCTGTTCCTGGGCGATGCGCCCGATATGCTTGCGGCAAAGGTTGCCATCGGCATCCGCGACTGGCGCCCGGACCACGCGGTCGGGCAGATCTCTCTGCCGGGCTGCGGCGCCGATCTGGGACTGACCGAAATGTCGCTCGAAGAGGCCAAGGCCGCCGGTGCAAAGACGCTGGTGATTGGTGTCGCCAACCGCGGCGGGATCATCTCCCCCGCCTGGAAGGAAGTGCTGATCAAGGCGCTTGAAATGGGTTATGACATCGCGTCCGGCCTACACAACCTGCTGCGCGACGAAGGCGATCTGGTCGCTGCTGCCCAAACTCACGGCGGCACACTGCATGACGTGCGTGTGCCTTCGGTCGGCTACCCGATTGCAAATGGCGTGAAGCGCAAAGGCAAGCGCTGTCTTGCCGTTGGCACCGACTGCTCGGTGGGCAAGATGTACACTGCGTTGGCGATGGACGCCGAGATGCAAAAACGCGGTATGAAATCCACCTTCCGCGCCACCGGCCAGACCGGCATTCTGATCACTGGCCACGGTGTGCCGCTGGACGCTGTGATTGCCGACTTCATGGCGGGTTCCATCGAATATCTGACCCCGGACAACGATGAAGACCACTGGGACATGATTGAAGGGCAGGGCTCCCTGTTCCACATTTCCTATTCCGGTGTGACCATGGCGCTGGTGCATGGCGGTCAGCCCGATGCGCTGATCCTGTGCCACGAGCCGACCCGTGAACATATGCGCGGTCTGCCGGGCTATTCCCTGCCCAGCCTCGAAGAGCTGCGCGATACCGCGCTGCCGCTGGCGCGCAAGGGCAACCCGGATTGTCAGGTTGTCGGTATCTCGGTGAACACTCAGCACCTGAACGAGGAAGAGGCGGTTGCCTACCTTGAGGAAGTGGAAAAGCGCATGGGGCTCCCCGCGGTGGATCCTTACCGTCATGGCGCCGACCGCTTGGTAGACGCGCTCGCCGCAATCTGATTGTTATAAGGGGGCGTCTGGCAGCAGGCGCCCTTTTTATGTGAATTCAGGCGTCTGTGGAGTCCGGCCCTACCCATTCCCAGAAGCCGAACAAAGACCCCGAAAGGATCGAACATGAAAGTCACCGTGACGCCGGATGTATTCAAACTGGCGCGGGCCTTTACCATCTCCCGCGGCTCGCGGACCGAGGCGAAGGTGCTGACCGTCAGGATCGAAAAGGACGGGGCTGTGGGGTGGGGCGAATGTGTGCCTTATGCCCGCTATGATGAAACGCTGGACAGCGTGACCGCCGAAATTACCGGCCTGCCCGACAGCTTTACCCGCGAAGAACTGCAGGACCTGCTGCCTGCCGGTGCGGCTCGCAACGCGGTGGATTGCGCGCTTTGGGATCTTGAGGCGAAACTGGCGGGCAAACGGGTCTGGGAACTGGCCGGTCTGCCGAAACCCGGCCCCGAAATTACCGCCTATACCCTGTCGCTCGACACGCCCGAGGTGATGCAGGAGCAGGCCGCCGAGAATGCTCATCGCCCGCTTTTGAAGATCAAGCTGGGCACCGCCGATGACATGCCGCGACTGGAAGCCGTGCGCGCCGGGGCACCGGACTCGGATATCATTATCGACGCCAACGAAGGCTGGAGCGCCGAGGTCTATGCCGAGCTTGCACCGCATCTGGTGCGTCTGGGCGTGTCGCTGGTCGAACAGCCCTTGCCCGCCGGTGAAGATGACGCGCTTATTGGCATGGAGCGCCCGGTGCCGGTGTGCGCGGACGAAAGCTGCCATGACCGCGCCAGCCTGCCGAAACTCAAGGGCAAATACGATGTGGTCAACATCAAGCTGGACAAGACCGGCGGGTTGACCGAGGCGCTGAAACTGCGCGAAGCGGCGCTGGCCGAAGGTTACCGCGTGATGGTTGGCTGCATGATGGGCTCGTCGCTGGCGATGGCGCCTGCGGTGCTGCTGGCGCAGGGGGCGATGGTGACGGACCTTGACGGGCCGCTGCTTCTGTCCGAAGACCGCGAAACGACAATGGAATACGATGCTGCCGGTGTGCATCCGCCCAAGGCAGAACTCTGGGGCTGAGGAGATGACAATGACCCGTACTGTTTATGTGAATGGCGAATACCTGCCGGAAGACGAAGCGAAGGTCTCGATCTTCGACCGCGGATTCTTGATGGCCGATGCGGTATACGAGGTGACCTCGGTTCTGGGCGGCAAGCTGATTGATTTCGAAGGCCACGCGGTGCGCCTGAAACGCTCGCTGGATGAGCTGGACATGCAGGAACCTTGCACCAAGGACGAACTGCTGGAGATCCACCGCAAGCTGGTGGAGCTGAACGGCATCGACGAAGGGCTGGTTTATCTTCAGGTCACCCGCGGGTCCGATGGCGACCGCGATTTCGTCTTCCCCGATCCCGAGACCACCAAACCGTCGATTGTGCTGTTCACCCAGAACAAGCCGGGTCTGGCCGACAGCCCCGCCGCCAAGAAGGGTGCCAAGATCATCTCGATCGAGGACATCCGCTGGGGCCGCCGCGACATCAAGACGGTGCAGCTGCTGTACCCGTCAATGGGCAAGATGATGGCCAAGAAGGCCGGAGCCGATGACGCCTGGATGGTCGAAGACGGCTACGTGACCGAGGGCACTTCGAACAACGCCTATTTCGTCAAGGATGGCGTGATCGTCACCCGCCCGCTGTCCAATGACATCCTGCACGGCATCACCCGCAAGGCCGTGTTGCGCATGGCAGAAGAAGCGCAGCTGAAAATCGAAGAGCGTCTCTTTACCATCGATGAGGCGAAAGAGGCGGATGAGGCCTTTACCACCTCTGCCAGCGCATTCGTGATGCCGGTCGTGGAGATTGATGGCACCGCGCTGGGTGACGGCACGCCGGGCCCGATCGCCAAGCGTCTGCGCGAGATCTATCTGGATGAATCGGTGAAGGCCGCAATCTAAGCGCTGCTTCCCCGCTTGTTCACGAGAAAGGCCGCCCCGTCAGGAGCGGCCTTTTTCGTTACAGGTGAGGCACGAGGTCTTATCCAAACCGGAAGCTGGAGGCTGTGACGCCGCCAAAGATGTCCTTCTGGTGGTAGACCTGAGTTGCCGGTTCTTCCTCGGCCGCGCCAAGGGCTGCGAAGAGCGGCACAAGGTGATCCTCCTGCGCGTGGCAGGCGCGGGCATAGGGGGCCTGTTCCCAGTTGAGCAGTGCCTCGGTCCGCGCGGCGGCTGGCTGTTGCAACGCCGCATTCAGCCATGTGTCGAACTCTTCCGAGGGCACCTTTGCCCGGGGGCCGAATTCCCGCAGATTGTGGTAGCTGAGACCGGAGCCAACGATCAGCACGTCCTCGTCACGCAGGGGAGCAAGCGCGCGGCCAAGGGCGAAATGCTCTTCTGGACTGTAGCCATGGCGCATGGAGACCTGAAATAGCGGCACATCGGCCTCCGGGTACATCAGGGCCATGGGCACGAAGGTGCCGTGGTCGTATCCCTGTTCTGCGTCCATCGAGACCGGCAATCCCGCCGCTGCGATCAGATCCGCAGTGTGCTGGGCCAGTTCTGGCGCGCCGGGCGCCGGGTATTGGATTTCGTAGGTCTCTGGCGGGAAGTTGTAATAGTCATAGACCATCGGCGGTTTTGCAGCACTCATCACTGCAAATGTGTCCTTTTCCCAGTGGCCGGAAATCATCAGAACCGCCGCGGGACGGCGCCCGATTTCCTGCGGCATACGGGCAAGCGCATCTGCCAGCGGTGCCAGCGCCTCCCGCATGTTCGGGATCCAGGGCCACGGTCCGCCGCCGTGGGAAATGAAATAGCTTGGCATCCTTGAACGCATCCGAACCTCCATCACACATACTGTTGGTTCAGATGTTAAGGGATCCGGGCCGCCGTGGTTATCCCCAGTGGCGAACACCCCCTGTGCGCCGATGGCGACAGGGGGTGCAATCCGCCAGGGATCAGGCCTTGTCTGTGACGTTTTCCTTGAAGGCGACTTCGAACTCGGCCTGTTTTTCCGGGCTGGCCTCGGTCTGGTACTTGGACTTCCACTCATCCATGGTCATGCCATAGTAGATTTCGCGGGCTTCATTCTTGTCCATCTCGATGCCGCGTTCGTTTGCTGCTTCCTGATACCAGCGGCTGAGGCAGTTGCGGCAGAACCCGGCCATGTTCATCAGGTCGATGTTCTGCACATCGGTGCGGTCTTCCATCAGATGCTTTTGCAGGCGGCGGAATGCGGCGGCCTGAAGTTCGATCTCGGTTTGCTGGTCCATGGGGATCCTCCCGGTTGTCTTGCGTTCGGTAATATGTGGGTGCCACTGTCTAGAGGCAAGCGCTGCTACAGGCCCGAGTTCGCAAGGGCACGGGGCAGGAGCTTGGCGAGTCGTTCGGCCCACTGCCGCTGTCCTGCCGCATCAGCGATCAGATCGTTGCGCAGTTCGATCAGCGTGTTGGGGCGACCATGGGCTGTGCCGTGGGTGTCGATGGCATCGCCGGGCAGGTAGCCGGTGTAGGGCTCGTTGATCCCGACACAAAGGTCAGGCTCGGCCTGTAATGTATCGATCAGCACCGGGGAAAACCGCTCTCCCTCGGGGAAGAGCACGCCGATTTGCCAGGGGCGCGGCGGACGTCCGCGCAATTGTCGGGTGAAGGAATGCATCGAGACGATGACCGTGTCCGGGCGCGCGGCAAGGCGGCTCACTTCTGCGTGATAGGGGCGGTAGCAGGCCTTAAGCCGCGCCGCGCGCTCTGCCGCATCGGCGTGACGGTTGGCGGGAATGATGGTCCCGTCATAAAGCTTCATCAGCAGAGTTGGATCATCTTCGCCCCGGTTGGGGTCGATCACCAGACGGGAAAAATTGGAGGCCACAACCGGCGCGTCCAGCAGCTCACCCAGATGGCGGGCGACGGCATAGGCCCCCACATCATAAGCGATATGACGCTCCATATCCTCATGCGGCAGGCCAAGGTCACCGCCGTTGACGAAGGGAGGTACGCGGTTGGTGGCATGGTCGCAGGTGATCAGCCAGCGGGCAGGGCGGTCGGCCCCGTGAACAAAGAAGGGAGTATATGTCATGCGCCTGTCATCGATTGTTGACGATACCTTTAGGGGAGTTGCGGCAAAATGGAAATTGCGCGATAAGCACCGCAAGATATGTTTGCGGTAACACCGCCTATTGCTGAGCTGACACCAGAAGGACCCACCCCATGAAACGTTCCCGCAGTGTGAAGATTGTTGCCACCCTGGGACCGGCGTCCGAAACCTATGAAACGATCCGCGCCCTGCACGAGGCCGGCGCCGACGTGTTCCGCCTGAACATGTCGCACGGGACCCATGCAGAGATCACCCAAAAGCACGAGATCATCCGCAAGGTGGAAAAGGATCTGGACAGCTCGATCGGTATTCTGGCCGACCTTCAGGGTCCCAAGTTGCGCGTGGGCGTCTTTGCGAATGGTTCCGAGGAACTGGAAGAGGGCGCGTCTTTCCGGCTGGATCTGGATCCCACCGATGGTGATGCCACGCGGGTCTGCCTGCCGCATCCCGAGATTTTTCAGGCGCTGGAGCCCGGCGCGCATCTGCTGGTGAATGATGGCAAGATCCGCCTCCGGGTGGAGCGCTGCGGCGCCGATTTTGCCGATTGCAGCGTCGTGACCGGCGGCACCATCTCCAACCGCAAGGGCGTGAACGTGCCCGATGTGGTGCTGCCCCTGGCGGCTCTGTCGGACAAGGACCGTGATGATCTGGAGTTTGCCTGCACCCTGGGTGTGGACTGGATCGCACTGTCCTTCGTGCAGAGGGCCAAGGATGTGTTTGAGGCCAAAGGCCTGGTCGATGGCCGCGCTGCGGTGCTGTCCAAGATCGAGAAACCTTCCGCCGTGGAGCAGTTCGAGGAAATCCTCGATGCCTCGGACGGGATCATGGTGGCGCGCGGCGATCTGGGCGTCGAACTGCCGGTGTCTGCCGTGCCGCCGATCCAGAAACGGCTGGTGCGCAAATGCCGCGCGGCGGCCAAACCGGTGATCGTCGCCACCCAGATGCTGGAAAGCATGATCGAAAGCCCGATGCCCACGCGCGCCGAGGTCTCGGACGTGGCGACCGCGATCTATGAGGGCACCGATGCCATCATGCTGAGCGCTGAATCCGCTGCCGGGCAGTATCCGGTCGAAGCGGTGCGAACCATGGACAACGTCGCCGCCGAGGTGGAGACCGACCCCACCTATGCGCAGATCATCGCCTCTTCGCGCTCCTCCAAGGGCAACACGATTGCGGATGCCATCGTTGCTGCCGCCCGCGAAATTGCCGAGAAGACGGATATCAAGGCGATCTGCTGCTTCACACAGAGCGGCACAACTGCGCTGCTGACCGCGCGGGAACGTCCCGGTGTTCCGATCATCGCGTTGACCCCGCTGGAAGGCACCGCCCGGCGTCTGGCGCTCAGCTGGGGTTGCCACTGCGTGGTGACCAGCGGACAGGACCGGTTCAAGGGGGCGGTGGTCAACGCCGCCCGCGCCGCCCGGGCCGGAGGGTTTGCCTCCGAGACGGATCAGATCGTCGTGACCGCAGGCGTGCCGTTCAACGTGCCCGGTACCACCAACATCCTGCGCGTCGCCCCCTGTGATGAACGTTTGATTTACAGCACCGACCCGGAATAAGCTTTCCTCCAGCCCGGCGTCGGGCAGCGGTTGGAGGGATGTTGCGTGAACAGTGACCTGTTTCTGGTGCTTGGCCTTCTGCTTGTATGGCTGGCGATACCGTCCATGCTATCGGCCTATAGCGACAAGCGGCGCCCACAGGTCTCTGTCTTCCTGCTGCTGGGCAGTGCGGGCCTGATCGCCTATGCATTTCTGACGCAGCCGGGCGGTTATCGTCTGCGCGACGTGCCAGATGCGTTTTTCAATGTGATTGGCCAGGTTTTTTAGAAGAAACCGCTTGCCCTTGTGATCCCGTTTTCGTACATGGCGGCCCTGTTCACGTGGCCGGCCGGAGTGGCATGCCGAGTCGCGTATCTACCGAACTCGCATTGAAGGAGACGGAAATGCCCAAAATGAAGACGAAATCGAGCGCCAAAAAGCGCTTCAAGGTGACCGCCACCGGTAAGGTGATGGCAGGTCAGGCCGGCAAGCGCCACGGCATGATCAAACGTCACAAGAAATTCATCCGTGATGCCCGCGGCACCACGACCCTGTCCGCCCCCGACGCCAAGATCGTCAAGGGCTTCATGCCCTACGACCGCTAAGAGGAGATTTGACACATGTCCCGCGTTAAAGGTGGTACCACAACTCACGCCCGTCACAAGAAGGTCATCAAGGCAGCCAAAGGTTACTATGGCCGCCGCAAGAATACCTTCAAGGTCGCCCGTCAGGCCGTCGACAAGGCAAACCAGTACGCAACCCGTGACCGTAAGGCGCGCAAGCGTAACTTCCGCGCCCTGTGGATCCAGCGTATCAACGCTGCCGTCCGCAGCCACGACGAATCGCTGACATACTCGCGCTTCATCAACGGTCTGAACCTGGCCGGTATCGAAGTTGACCGTAAGGTCCTGGCCGATCTGGCCGTGCACGAGCCCGAAGCCTTCGGTGCGATCGTCAAGCAGGCACAGTCCGCACTGGCAGCCTGAAGCGTTCCACGCTGAGGTTTAGGAAAGCCGCCCCTCAGGGGCGGCTTTTTTGCGCTTTGGCCAGGGAAACGGACCCCTAAGCTGGGGAAGGCTGGTCCGTCGGGCCTTGCTTTCAGCGGCTGCTGTGGTAGCACGAGCCAAGCAAAATTCAGGGGACCGTCATGGACGATCTTAAGGCAAAATATCTGGGGCAGATCGCCGATGCCCACGACGAGGACGCGCTGGAGGCAATCCGTCTCGCCGCCGTCGGGAAAAAGGGCGAGGTCGCCCTGAAGATGCGGGAATTGGGCAAGATGACGCCTGAGGAGCGCCAGACCGTGGGCCCGGCGCTCAACGCACTCAAGGATGAAATCAACTCTGCGCTGGCCGCCAAGAAGGCCGCGCTGGCCGATGCCGCGCTGGACGAGCGTCTGCGCACTGAGTGGCTGGATGTGACCCTGCCCACGCGCCCGCAGCGCCGCGGCAGCCTGCACCCGATCAGCCAGGCCAGCGAAGAGCTGACTGCGATCTTTGCCGAACTTGGCTTTTCGGTCGCCGAAGGCTCGCGTGTTGAAACCGACTGGTACAACTTCGATGCGCTGAACATTCCTGGCCATCACCCGGCCCGCGCCGAGATGGATACTTTCTACATGCACCGGGCCGAAGGCGACGACCGCCCGCCGCACGTGCTGCGCACGCACACCTCGCCCGTGCAGATCCAGTCGATGGAGAAGATGGGCGCCCCGCTGCGCGTCATCTGCCCGGGCGGTGTCTACCGCGCCGACTACGACCAGACCCACACGCCGATGTTCCACCAAGTCGAAGGCCTGGCGCTGGACAAAGACATCTCGATGGCGAACCTCAAGTGGGTGCTGGAGGAGTTCGTGAAATCCTTCTTCGAGGTGGACGATGTTGAGTTGCGCTTCCGCGCCTCCCACTTCCCCTTCACCGAGCCTTCGGCCGAGGTGGATATCCGCTGCTCCTGGGACAACGGTCAGCTGAAGATCGGCGAGGGCGACGACTGGATGGAGATCCTTGGTTCCGGCATGGTCCACCCCAAGGTGATCGCCGCCGGTGGCATTGACCCCGAGGTCTACCAGGGCTTTGCCTTTGGCATCGGGATCGATCGTCTGGCGATGCTGAAATACGGCATCCCCGATTTGCGTGCCTTCTTTGACAGCGATCTGCGCTGGCTGCGCCATTATGGCTTCAGCTGCCTGGACGTTCCAACACTGCATGGCGGGTTGAGCCGATAACGCTTGAACCGCAGGGCCTTGGCCCTGCGACGCGCCCGACCCGCCCCATGGGCGGGCGCGTTCCGCACCCACCCCGGGCCGGGCGCGCTGCCAGAAATGGAGCGCCGGGCCGCCAGTCAACCGATTTGCCAAAAGGGCGCTGAGATATGAAATTCACTCTCTCCTGGCTGAAAGACCACCTTGATACCGATGCCTCCGTTGCGGAGATCACCGAGGCCCTGACCGACCTGGGACTGGAAGTCGAAGAGGTCTCGAACCCGGCCGACCGGCTCAAGGATTTTACCCTGGGCTATGTGAAACACGCGGAGAAGCATCCTGATGCGGATAAACTGCGTGTCTGCAAGGTGGACACCGACGAAGGCGAGATGCAGATCATCTGCGGCGCGCCCAATGCCCGGGAAGGCATCACCGTGGTGGTCTGCAAACCGGGCATGTATGTGCCGGGGCTGGATATCACCATCGGCGTCGGCAAGATCCGCGGTGTCGAATCCTTCGGCATGATGGCCTCCGAGCGGGAGCTGGAACTGTCCGATGAACACGACGGCATCATCGAGCTGCCCTCGGGTGCGGTCGGCGACCGGTTCATTGACTGGCTGGCAGAGAACGATCCGGCCAAGGTTGATCCGGTGATCGAGATCGCCATTACTCCGAACCGCCCCGATGCGCTGGGTATCTTTGGCATTGCCCGCGATCTGGCGGCGCGCGGGATCGGCACGCTGAAAACCCACGACTACGAGGCGGTCCCGGGTGACTTCGAAAGTCCGGTCAAGGTGACCATCGACGAAGACACGCTGGATGGCTGCCCGCTGTTCACTGGCCGGGTAATCAAGGGCGTCAAGAACGGCCCCAGCCCGCAGTGGCTGCAGAACCGGCTGACAGCCATCGGTCTGCGCCCGATTTCGGCGCTGGTGGATATCACCAACTTCTTCACCTTCGATCAGAACCGTCCGCTGCACGTCTTCGACGTGGCCAAGGTGCAGGGCGATCTGCGGGTGCATCGCGCCAAGGGCGGCGAGACGCTGCAGGCGCTGGATGAAAAGGAATACACCCTTGGCGCAGGCCAGATGGTGATTTCCGATGAAAATGGCCCCGAAAGCATCGCCGGTATCATGGGCGGTGAGGAGACCGGCTGTACCGACGAGACGATTGATGTCTTCCTCGAAAGTGCCTTCTGGGATCATGTGCAAATTGCGACCACAGGCCGTGCGCTCAAGATCAATTCGGACGCGCGCTATCGCTTTGAGCGTGGCGTTGACCCGGAATTCACCCTCGAAGGGCTGCACCGTGCCACTCAGATGATCCTTGATTTGTGTGGCGGCGAGCCGTCCGAAGTGGTGATCGCAGGTGATGTGCCGGATCATTCGCGCGCCTACAAGCTGGATCCGGAGCGGGTGCAGTCGCTGGTCGGTATGGACATCCCCGAAAGCGATCAGCGTCAGACCCTGACCCGCCTTGGCTTCCGGCTGGAGGGCAACCTGGCCCATGTGCCCAGCTGGCGCCCCGACGTGCAGGGTGAGGCCGATCTGGTGGAAGAGGTCGCGCGTATCGCTTCGCTGACCAAGCTGCAGGGCAAGCCGCTGGCGCGCCTGACGCCGGGTATCCCGAAGCCGGTGATGACGCCGCAACAGCGCCGCCAGCAGATGGCGCGGCGCACGGCGGCCAGCCTCGGCTATAATGAAATCGTCAGCTACACCTTCATCGACAAGGCCTCGGCCACGCTGTTCGGCGGTGGCGATGATGCGACCATGCTGGCCAATCCGATTTCCTCGGAAATGTCCCATATGCGGCCGGATCTGCTGGCCGGTCTGTTGCAGGCCGCTGCACGCAATCAGGCGCGGGGCTTCATGGATCTGGCCTTGTTCGAGGCGGGTCCCGTTTTCCACGGCGGAGAGCCGGGCGAGCAGCGCGAACAGATCTCGGGTCTCTTGGTCAGCCGCACTGGCCCCAAGGATGTGCATGGCGCGGCGCGCCCGGTCGATACCTTTGATGCCAAGGCCGACGTCGAGGCGGTTCTGGCCGCTATCGGCGCGCCGGCCAAGGTGCAGGTGCTGCGCGGCGGCGACGCCTGGTGGCATCCGGGCCGTCACGGAAAGATCTGCCTTGGCCCGAAAAAGGTACTCGGCGTCTTTGGTGAGTTGCACCCCAAGGCGCTGAGCGAAATGGGCGTCAAAGGGCCTGCCGTGGCCTTTACCATCTGGCCGGACGAGGTGCCGCTGCCGCGTAAATCCGGTGCCACCCGCGCGGCGCTGGACATCAGCGACCTGCAGGCGGTCGAGCGTGACTTTGCCTTTGTGGTGGATGAGAGCGTCGAGGCGCTGACCCTGGTTAATGCCGCTGCTGGTGCCGACAAGGCGCTGATTGAGGACGTGCGCGTCTTTGACGAATTCATCGGTGGCAGCCTGGGCGAGGGAAAAAAATCCTTGGCCATCACCGTGCGCCTGCAGCCGACTGACAAGACGCTGAAGGAAAAAGACATCGAAGCGGTGAGCGAGAAGATCATTGCCAAGGTGAGCAAGGCCACCGGAGGCATTCTGCGGGGCTGATCTGCTGAGCGGAATGGTTGGAATTTCAGGCCGTGCCCGATCCGGGCGCGGCCTTATTTTTGAAAAAAGTGCTCTGCCAGCAGATCGAACACCAGGCGGATCTTGCGGCTGGTGTGGAGCTCCCGGTGGGTGGTCAGCCAGACGGGGAACCGGATCGGCTCCATCTGCGGCAGGAGCCGCTCGACCTCGGGTGTTTGCCGGGCGATGCGATCTGACATGGGGGCGATGCCGAACCCCCGTTTGACCAGTTCCCACGCGACCAGCCCGCTTTGTGATTCATATCGAAAATTGCGCGTTGTCAGGGGAAACCCCAAGGGCGTGAGATGACCGACCATCCCTTCTGCATCGCCGAAGCTGATGAAGTCATGGCTGCTCAGATCCCGGACGTCTTCGGGTCGGCCGGCCTTTGCCAGATATTGCGGCGCGGCATAAAAGCGGGCGGTTTCCTCGTGGATAAGGCGGGCGATCAGTTCGGGCTGCTCGGGGCGCACGTGGCGGATGGCGATATCCGCCTCGCGGCGCATCAGATCGCGGATGTCGTTGGAGGCGATGATGTCGATGTGCAGATCCGGCGCCAACTGGCGCAACCGCCGCAGCACATCCGGCAGCAGGTAAGCAGAATAAACATCGCTGGCGGTAATCCGGACGGTGCCGGTGATGGATTCCGATTGTCCCAGCGCCGCAAGGGCGATCCGGTCCGCTGCCAGCCCCATGGGGCGGGTATGTTCCAGCAGTTCGACCCCGGCTTGCGTCAGCTGCAGAGATTTGCCGATCCGCTCGAACAGCATCAAGCCAAGGCTTTCCTCCAGCGCAGCCACCTGACGGCTCAGCGTGGGTTGTGTCAGGTTCAGACGCCGGGCCGCCGCAGAGAGAGAGCCCGTCTCGGCAGTGGCGAGAAAGGCGCGGATGTGGTTCCAGTCGAAGGCGTTTGGGGTGCTGGTCATACATTACCGTATATCGTGCCTGCATATTTCGGCAATTCCTGCATGTATGGCTTTCTCGTAGTTTCCTCGCAAAGGAGACAAAACCATGCAGACCTCAATTCAGTTCTGGGACGGAATTGCCGAAAAATATGCCCGCAGTCAGATCCGGGATCCGGCCGCTTATGACTATACGTTGGAACGCACTCAGGCCTATCTGAAACCGGGCGACCGGGTTCTGGAACTGGGCTGCGGCACCGGAACCACCGCGCTGCGCCTCAGGAAGGCGGTCGCCTGTTATACTGCCACCGATCTGGCGCCTTCGATGATCGCCATCGCGCAGCGCAAGAAGGATGAGGCAGGCGTCACCAATCTGCGGTTCGTCGTCTCTGACATCGCAAATGCACCCGTGGGACCCTTTGACGCGGTGATGGCATTCAACCTGTTCCACCTGATAGGCGATCTGGATGGCGCCCTTGCGCATATCTACCGGACCATTCGCCCTGGTGGCACCTTCATCTCGAAAACGCCCTGCCTGGCCGATAGCAAAAGCGCGGTACAGCGTTTGATGATGCGAGTCGCGTTTCCGGTGATGCGGCTTGTCGGCAAGGCGCCGCCCTCGGTGGTGCATTTCCTGTCGGTCGCCGATTGGCAGGCACGGCTGGAGGCTGCGGGTTTCGAGATCATCGAGACCGGAAACTACCCGGCCGATCCGCCCAACCGGTTTCTGGTTGCACGCCGCAAGTGATCTGTTGGGGGCGGGGCTGGTCCGTTCGGGCGATCCGGTCTAAGCATGGCGGAACAGCGAATGGAGGGTGCGATGACTTTGAATGTATATCTTTCGGGTGAAATCCACACGGACTGGCGCGAGCAGATCGTGACTGGCGCGGCGGATCTGGACGTGGCTTTCAACAGCCCGGTCACTGACCACGGGGCCAGCGATGATTGCGGTGTGGCCATTTTGGGCGCCGAAGAGAACAAATACTGGCACGATCACAAAGGGGCCATGGTCAACGCGATCCGTACCCGCAAGGGGATCGAGGATGCCGATGTGGTCGTCGTGCGCTTTGGCGACAAGTACAAGCAGTGGAATGCCGCCTTTGACGCAGGCTATGCGGCGGCGCTGGGCAAATCGATCATCGTGCTGAGCCAGCCGGACCATCAGCACGCGCTGAAAGAAGTGCACGCCGCCGCGCTGGCGGTGGCTGAAGAGCCGCGGCAGGTGGTGGAAATCCTGACCTATGTGCTGACGGGCAAGCTGCCCGGGTGAGCGAGGTCATCCTTGAAACCGACCGGCTAATCCTGCGTCCGCACCGGATTGAGGATTTCCCCGATGTGGCCGCGCTTTGGGGTGATCCCGAGGTGTTGAAATACATCGGCGGCGTTCCCTCTGACCCAGAAGCCTCGTGGGCGCGGCTCTTGCGGAACATGGGGCACTGGCAGGCGATGGGCTTTGGCTATTGGGCGGTCACGGATCGCACCGATGGCCGGTTCCTGGGAGAGGTCGGGTTTTCCGACTTCAAACGCGGCATCGTTCCGCCGCTGAACGGTGTGCCCGAGGCCGGCTGGGTGCTGGCAGCCCATGCCCATGGCCGCGGCATCGCGACCGAGGCGGTGCGCTCTATCCATGACTGGGCGGATCGCTGCATGGACTGGTCGGAAACGGTCTGCCTGTTCGACCCGGAACATCTGGTGTCACAGAACGTTGCTCGGAAACTGGGCTACCTGATGCGCGAAGAGGCGGCGGTATATCGGGGCGATCCCACCGTCGTGATGGTCCGGGGTTCCGGCAGCTGATCTGCGGCGCGGCTGCCTTCATCGGCGTCTGCGATTGGGCGCACAGGGGGCTGCAGAAACGACAACGCCCCGCCAAAGGCGGGGCGCCAGGCCCAACGGGCAGAGGGTCGCAAGACCCGATAACGGGCGGGAGGCTTACCCCTCCTTTTTCTGGATTTCCACGCTGTGCGGGTAGGGGATCGAAATGCCTTCTGCGTCAAAGGCTTCCTTCACCGCCTGGGTCATGGCGAATTTCAGCTCCCAGTAATCCGATGCCTTGCACCACAGGCGCGCGGTCAGATCGACCGAGCTGTCACCAAGGTTGGTCACGCGAACCCAGGGTTCGGGATCGGTCATGACCCGTGCATCGGCGGCGGCCTGTCGCAGGATGATCGCCTTGGCCTTGTCGGCGCTGTCGCCATAATCGATGCCAAAGACTAGGTCCACCCGGCGGGTGTCATGGGCCGAGAAGTTGGTGATGATCGATCCCCAGGCCTGACCATTAGGGATGATGATCTGCACGTTGTCCGCGGTGGCCAGTTCGGTCACAAAAAGGTTCAGATCCTTGACCGTCCCGGCGGTGCCGCCGATGTCGACGTATTGACCCAGCTTGTAAGGACGGAACAGGATCAGCATGAAACCGGCTGCCAGATCGCTCAGCGTGCCTTGCAGAGCCAGACCGATGGCCAGCGTGGCAGCGCCCAGCATGGCGACAAGACTGGTGGCCTCGATGCCGAAGATCCCGAGAACCGCAACCAGCACCACAGCCAACAGCGCCCAACGGATCATGCTGGCGGCAAAATTGCCTAGCGTCGGATCGATCTGAGGGGTCTTGTTGATGCGGCGGCGCACCATGTTGCTGATTATTCCCGCTGCCACCCAGCCAAGGATAAGAACAACAAGCGCCTTGGCAGCGCTCAGTGCCAGCGGCCAGAGGGCTCCGGCCTGTTCAATCATCTCTTCCATACCAATAGGTCCTCTTTCAATCCTGTCATCCGGCGCGGACCTGCTTTGGTCGACGTCGGATTCTCCGACTCAGCCTTATTGTTACTATCAAGATTGTTTGAATTGACAGGGAATTTCTTGGCCACGTTTGCATTTAGCAACCCGGCACAGGGTCGCCTGGCTGGTGGTGGCGGAATACGGGAAGACAAAAATCCCCGCCAGTGCGCAGGCGCTGGCGGGGAGGATGTGGCAGGGTAATCCGTAATGATCAGTCAGGTTCGCCGACCGGAACTCAGGATTTGATCGCCAGTGCTGGGGAAACGACATCGATCCCCAGCGCCTTGCCGACGGCATAGTAGGTCAGCTGGCCCGCATGGACGTTCAGCCCGTTCAGAAGATGCGGATCATCGGCGCAGGCCTGTTTCCAGCCTTTGTCCGCCAATGCCAGCAGGAAGGGGAGGGTTGCATTGCCCAGAGCCTGGGTCGAGGTGCGGGCAACGGCGCCTGGCATGTTCGCTACGCAGTAATGCATCACGCCATCGACCTCGTAGATCGGGTCGGCGTGGGTGGTGGCTTTCGAGGTTTCGAAACAGCCCCCCTGATCGATCGCGACATCGACCAGGACAGCCCCCGGCTTCATCTCGCTGAGTTGCGCGCGGGAGACCAGTTTCGGTGCCGCTGCGCCGGGCACCAGCACTGCGCCAACAACCAGATCGGCCTCGCGGACCAGTTCGGCGGTGGCGGCAGCGGTGGAATAGCGGGTGCGGAAGTCTCGGCCAAATACATCATCGAGGTATTTCAGGCGATGCAGGGAGCGGTCCAGAACGGTGACGTCGCCGCCCATGCCCGAGGCGATGCGGGCCGCATGGGTGCCGACCACACCGCCGCCGATCACCACCACCTTTGCCGGAGGGACGCCGGGTACGCCGCCCATCAGGACGCCGCGGCCGCCATTTGCTTTTTGCAGGGTCCATGCACCGACCTGCGGTGCCAGCCGTCCGGCCACTTCGGACATCGGCGCCAGCAGCGGCAGGCCGCCAAAGCTGTCGGTGACGGTTTCATAAGCAATCGCGGTGCAGCCTGAGGCAAGAAGGTCGCGGGTCTGTTCGGGGTCGGGGGCTAGGTGCAGGTAGGTGAACAGCAACTGCCCTTCGCGCAGCATCTTGCGCTCACCGGCTTGCGGTTCCTTGACCTTGACGATCATGTCTGCGGTGGCAAAAATTTCTTCGGCCGTCTCCAGCAGCGTCGCACCGGCGGCGGCATAGTCGGCATCGGTGTATCCGGCACCGGCCCCGGCGCCGGTCTGGATGAAAACGTCATGGCCATGTGCGATGGCTTCGTGGGCCGCGTCGGGGGTCATGCCGACGCGAAATTCCTGCGGTTTGATTTCAGTCGGGCATCCGATTTTCATGTAGCTTCCTCCCTGCTATACTAAAACCTAGATCCGTTGTTGGGAAATGTGCTGCTTTTTTGGGCGAAATAAAAAGATGCGGATCGAAGAAAATTCGAATAGATGCGGAATATGAGCAAGGTACTGCGCAATTATGTCTCTTGATTCGATGGATCGTCGTATTCTGGAGGTCCTCCAACGGCAGGGCCGTATTTCCAACGCGGATCTGAGCGAGCGGGTGAACCTTTCCGCATCTGCCTGCCATCGCCGGGTGCAGCGGCTGGAGGCTGAGGGCTATATCAAGGACTACGTCGCCCTGCTGGACGCCCGCAAGCTGAGCGTTCCGACAACCGTCTTCGTGGAGATCACCCTGCAGGGGCAGGCGGATGAACTGTTGGATGCTTTTGAACGTGCGGTGGCGCGGATCCCGGATGTGCTGGAGTGCCACCTGATGGCAGGATCAGCGGATTATATCCTGAAGGTCGTGGCCGAAAATACCGATGATTTTGCCCGCATCCATCGCCAGCATCTGACCCGGCTTCCGGGAGTCGCGCAGATGCAATCGAGTTTCGCATTGCGCACGGTGTTCAAGACAACGGCACTGCCGGTCTGAGGTCTCCTTTCACAGGGCTCCCGCCTGTTTGGTCATCTTGTTGCCCGCAGAGATGGTTTTGGGGAGATCTGGAAGCTTGCAACTTATTTGTCTTACATTTCGCCCGCTCTTCTGGTTCAACAGGGAAGCGAGCGAGGGACGGGGGAGCAGATCATGCAGTTCGACTACATCATCGTGGGCGCCGGGAGTGCCGGCTGTGTTCTGGCCAAGCGGTTGAGCGAGGCAGGCAAGCAGGTGCTGCTGCTGGAGGCGGGCGGCCGTGACAATTATCACTGGGTGCATATCCCGATGGGATATCTCTACTGCATCAACAACCCGCGCACCGACTGGATGTATCGCACAGAGGCCGACCCGGGGCTGAATGGTCGGGCGCTGATCTATCCGCGCGGCAAGGTGCTGGGAGGCTGCTCGTCCATCAACGGCATGCTGTATCTGCGTGGGCAGGCAGCGGATTATGATGGTTGGCGCCAGCGCGGCCTCGCGGGCTGGGGCTGGGACGATGTGCTGCCCTATTTCAAGAAATCCGAGGATTACGTCGAAGGCCCATCCGAAATGCATGGTGCGGGCGGCGAATGGCGGGTCGAGAACCAGCGGTTGCATTGGGATGTGCTGGATGACTGGATGGAGGCCGCCGCGGCCTGGGGCCTGCCCAAAGTCACGGATTTCAACACCGGCAACAACGAAGGCGTCGGCTATTTCCGGGTCAATCAGCGTGCGGGCTGGCGGATGAACACCGCCAAGGCATTCCTGCGTACGGCGACAGGGCAGGGGCTGAAGGTGGAAACCCAGGCCCATACCCGCCGGATCCTGATCGAAGAGGGCCGCGCGACGGGCGTCGAGTATCAAAAGGGCGGCGAGGTGCATGTCGCCCATGCCGCCGCCGAGGTGATCCTGTCGGCAGGGGCGATCAACAGCCCACAGATCCTGCAGCTATCTGGGCTGGGGCCGGGCGCCTTGCTGCAACAGCACGGGATCGAGGTTCTGCAGGACATGCCGCAGGTCGGCGCGAATCTGCAGGACCATTTGCAGCTGCGCTGCGCCTGGCGGCTGGAGGGGGCGCATACGCTCAACACGCTGGCGAATTCCGTGATCGGCAAGGCCAAAATCGGTCTGGAATACGCGCTGAAACGCTCTGGTCCGATGTCGATGGCGCCAAGCCAGCTGGGCGCCTTCTCCCGCTCGCGCCCGGATCTGGAAACACCGGATCTGGAGTATCACGTGCAGCCGCTGACGCTGGAGGCGTTCGGCAAGCCTCTGCATGATTTCCCGGGGCTGACTGCCAGCGTCTGCAACCTGCGCCCCGAAAGCCGGGGCCGGGTCGAGATCGCCTCGGCCGATCCGATGGCCGCGCCGAGTATCCAGCCGAACTACCTGTCGACTGAAGGCGACCGTCAGGTGGCCGTGGCGGCGATCCGGCAGGCGCGGGCGATCATGGGACAGGCCAAGATGCAGGCCTACAGCCCCAAGGAGATCAAGCCGGGGATCGCATCTGATAGCGAGGCCGATCTGATGCAGGCCGCCGGTGATATTGGCACCACGATCTTCCACCCCACCTGCACCGTGCATATGGGCAGCGACGAACGCGCGCCGCTGGACCCCGAATTGCGCTTGCGCGGGGTCTCTGGGCTGCGGGTGGTGGATGCCAGCGTGATGCCCACGATCACCAGCGGCAACACCAATGCGCCGACAATCATGATCGCGGAAAAGGCATCTGACATGATCCTTGCAGCTGCGCGCGGCTGAATTTGGCAGAAAGCCGGAAGCCGGTGCTTTTGCGCTTGCACCCGGTCGGGATTTTCGTTTGCCTTTGACCCGGGCGAATTAACGCCCTTTGTGACAGTTCCGGTCAGGCCGGACCGGAACTGCCTATTTCAGGCCATTCGGGCAGCGGGTGCTGCTGTGACATCAAACAATCACATCCGTGCGTTAGAGCGGCCGAAACAGACGAGTAACAACAAGGAGCCGCGCCGTGACCAGCGATACAACCCCTGATTCATTTGACTGGCTGGATGCCGAGCTTCAGGACACGCTGGACGAGGACTTCGAGATTGAATTTGCCGAGCCCATGCTGTCGATGGAGCTGCGCAAGATCTACCGCTCGCAGCATCCCGAAATGCTGGATCGCAAGGTCTACTTCAGAAATCTGTTGCGGCTGCAGGCGGAATTGATCCGGCTTCAGGATTGGGTGCAGCACAGCGGCGCCAAGGTGTGCATCCTGTTCGAAGGGCGCGACAGCGCTGGCAAGGGCGGAGTGATCAAGCGGATCACCCAGCGTCTGAACCCGCGTGTTGCCCGCGTCGTGGCCCTGCCCGCACCGTCGCGCCGTGAGCAGAGCCAATGGTATTTCCAGCGCTACGTGCCGCATCTGCCGACTGCGGGGGAAATCGTGCTGTTTGACCGGTCCTGGTACAACCGCGCCGGGGTTGAACGGGTAATGGGCTTTGCCAGTGAGGATCAGGTCGAACAGTTCTTTCAGGACGTTCCAGAATTTGAACGGATGCTGGTGCGGTCGGGGATCATCCTGCTGAAATACTGGTTCTCGATTACGGATGAGGAACAGCAGCTGCGGTTCATGATGCGGATCCATGATCCGATGAAGCAGTGGAAGCTGTCGCCGATGGATCTGGAAAGCCGTATCCGCTGGGAACAATATACCAAGGCAAAGGAGGATATGTTCGAGCGCACCAATATCCCCGAAGCGCCCT
Source organism: Phaeobacter sp. CAU 1743 (assembly GCF_039839315.1). Taxonomy (NCBI): domain Bacteria; kingdom Pseudomonadati; phylum Pseudomonadota; class Alphaproteobacteria; order Rhodobacterales; family Roseobacteraceae; genus Phaeobacter; species Phaeobacter sp. CAU 1743. The sequence goes on from NZ_JBDOQR010000006.1 coordinate 29,087, forward strand.
GGTATATCGTCGAAGGCAACGACAAGAAGCGCGAGCGTCTGAACTGCATCGAGCACCTGCTGACCAAAGTGCCCTATGAAGAGGTGCCGCAGGAGAAGGTGTCCTTGCCGGACCGGGAATATAATCCCGACTATGAACGCAGGGTTCTGCCGGACGAGCTGTACGTGCCGAAGATCTACTAAGCGACCTCTGTGCAAAGAGGGATGGGGGTAGCTCTCCCGCCGGTTCCGGCACAGCCTGCGGACTGTGCTGCCGCCGTTGGGCCCGGCGCCGCACCGGGGCGCGGCGTGCGCTTGTTTCAGGCTGCCTGCCTCAAGGCCGTTGTGATCTTTATTCGGGCGTGTCCGCCTGATCTGCCATATTGTCGAGAAACCGTTGCAGATACCCGGTGAAGGCGGTGAGCTCCTCGGGGGAGAAACCTTTGAGCAGGTCGCGCTGCCGCTCCAGCGCGCGCGGCAACATCTGGGCGTGCAGGGCATGCCCCGCCTCGGTCAGGAACCAGGATTTGCGCCGCTCATCTCCGCCCCGTACCTCGGCCCGGACGAGACCGGCCTTTTCCATGCGTTGCAGTGCGCGGCTGACGGCGGCCTTGTCGATACCGGTGAGGTTCGCAGCCTGACCGACGGAGCAGCCCGGATCGCGCGTCAGCATGACCAGCATGCGCCAGTCCATGACACCGATGCCGAATTCCTTTTGGTAGGCGCGCGCAGCGTTCCGGGTCAGCCGGTTGCCTGCGAATGTCACCGTGACCACCGGGTTGCGGCTGTAGTCCAGTGTCGGGGCGGCGGGGCTGTCCTCACTGCCATCCGGCAGGATAAGGAACAAATCGTCGGGTAAATCGCTCATCTAGGCAGCTTAGGTCAGGTGAGTTGACAAGACAACAGTTGCCACGCAGTCTTCCCTGAAGCTGACAATCGGGGGGAGGGGCAGTGATGGAAAGGCCAGTTTATGACATCGATCCGCAGGCGTTCTGGCAGGATCCCTATCCGGATCTGGCCCATATGAGGGCTGAGGCGCCGGTGGTCTATGTGCCACAACTGGATGCGGTTCTGATCACCCGCCGTGACGATATCTTTCGGGAGGAAAAGCGGATCGAGGTGTTTTCCTCGGACCAGCCTGAGGGGTTGATGACCCAGCTGATGGGGCAGAACATGATGCGCAAGGACGGCGCCGCCCATATGGGAGAGCGCAAGGCGATCTTTCCGGTGGTCTCTCCCAAGACGGTGAAACAGCATTGGCTGGCGCAGTTCCGTTCCGCGACGGCGCGGATCCTTGACGACCTGGCGCCCCGGGGGGCGTGCGATCTGGTGCGTGACTTCGCCATGCCGGTCTCGGCAGAGGCGCTGAAGGCAGTCACCGGTCTGACCCGCATGCGCGCCGAAGAGATGGACGCGGTGAGCCAGGGCATGATCGATGGCTGTGCCAATTATGCAGGTGATCCGGAGGTTGAGGCGCGCTGCAATGACAGCACCCGGCTGATCGACCAGCACATTACCGAGATGTGGCAGAGTGTTTCTGGCGCGGATGACTATTCCCTGTTGCGGGTTCAGCAGGCTGCGGGCCTGCCGGAGGATCAGATCAGGGCCAATATCAAGCTGGCGATCTCGGGCGGGCAGAACGAGCCACGCGATGCGATCGCCGGGAGCGTCTGGGCCTTGCTGCGCCATCCGGAGCAACTGGAAGATGTCCGCGCGGGCCGTGCCAGCTGGCTGCAGGCGTTCGAGGAATATGCCCGCTGGATGTCCCCCATCGGAATGTCACCGCGCCGGGTGGCGCAGCCTTATGTGCTGCACGAGGTGGCGCTGAAGCCTGAGGATCGTGTGTTTCTGATGTTCGGTTCTGGGAACCGGGACGAGCAGGTGTTTGCGCGCCCCGATGCCTTTGACATCCATCAGGATATCAGCGCGGCCATTTCATTTGGCGCCGGGCCACATTTTTGCGCCGGGGCCTGGATATCAAGGGCGCTGATCGCCGAAGCGGCGCTACCGATGCTGTTTGAGCGGCTGCCGGATCTATCCCTTGCGGGGGAGGCACGGTTCGGCGGATGGGCTTTCCGCGGTCCGCTTGAAATGCCGGTGACCTGGGCCAAAGGGGAGAGGAGCCGGTAAGTGCGGAGAGCGTCGGGAGGCATGCGCAGATCAGACCAATAAGGGGCTCAAGAGGAAGTCACCCGGAGGGGCAGACGCCTTGGTGCAGGGAGCAAGGCTATCGCCAGGTTTGGGGGGGAGCGATGTGCCTCCTCCGGGAAATGCCGACCGTTCCAACTTCGGCAACAGGGCCGTCCGCCTTGGGAAACGTGAGGTTTCGGTACCCTGCTACTATTGATAGCAAGGATGGGCTCTGAATACACGTATAAGTTTAACTATTTAGCCGCAGAACCGATATTCCGCCGTAAAATATGTATCTTAGAAACGACAAACCCCCGGGGCGGGCCACGGGGGTCGTCAAAAGCGTCCAGAAAAAACCGGAGGAAGATCTTAGAGGAGACCTTCGCGCTGTGCTTTCTTACGTGCCAGTTTACGGGCACGACGAATCGCTTCAGCTTTCTCGCGCGCTTTTTTCTCGGAGGGCTTCTCGAAATGTTGCTTGAGCTTCATTTCGCGGAACACGCCTTCGCGCTGCAGCTTTTTCTTCAGGGCACGGAGCGCCTGATCGACATTGTTGTCACGAACACTAACCTGCATGTGGTTTTCACCACCTTTCTAAGTTGGGTTGCAAGGATTTGCAGGAGGTGGCCGTATAGCAAAGCCGGTCTAACTTGTCTAGTACTGAGCAAAAGGGCAGATCGCGCAGCGACGCAGGTCCTTAAAGGCGCATTTGTTGACGAGGAGATGCATCATGACTGAGCAAACAGCCACAGAGCAACCGGCTGCCGACACCGGATCGATCGACGCGCTTCTGGATGCGGCGCTCATTCATGTCGCCTTTGACGGCTGGACCGAAGCCACCTTTGCTGCTGCAGTCGAGGATTGCGGTATGGACCCGGTTCTAGCACGCGCCCTGTGTCCGCGCGGGGCAGTGGATCTGGCGCTGGCCTATCACCGGCGCGGCGATGCGCAGATGCTGGAACGGTTGAAGACGGCAGATCTGACGGGGCTGCGGTTCCGGGACAAGATCGCTGCCGCCGTCCGGTTCCGCCTTGAAGCCTCTGACGACAAGGAAGCGGTGCGCCGGGGTGTGACGCTGTTCTCGCTGCCGGTCTATGCCGCTGACGGGGCCAAGGCAATCTGGGGCACGGTGGATGCGATCTGGACCGCGCTGGGCGATACCTCTGAAGACATCAACTGGTACAGCAAACGGGCCACGTTGTCCGGGGTCTATTCCTCGACCGTGCTGTTCTGGCTGGGGGACGACAGCCCGGGCCATCAGGCGACATGGGATTTTCTGGACCGGCGCATCGACAACGTGATGCAGTTCGAAAAGCTGAAGGCCGATGTGCAGAAGAACCCTTTGCTGAAGCCCCTTCTGGCCGGCCCGTCCTGGCTGGCGGATCAGATCCGGCGCCCGTCGGTGCCCACGGATCTGCCGGGCCGCAGGACTGACCGCTGATCAAACGCCACGTCCATTCCCTGTTTCAGAACATCCGAGAATAATGCAAGCCACCTGCCGGGGTTTGTCCCCCGCACCCAAGGTGATATTCAAAGCGGTAAAACGCACCACGCAAGGGAAAGGATCTTTGCATGACGGAGACATTGCCGGAAACGATGCGCGCGATTGAAATCTCGCAACCCGGAGGCCCCGAGGTTCTGACGCTGACAGACCGGCCCGTTCCGCAGCCGGGCCATGGCCAGCTGCTGCTGAAGGTCGCCTATGCGGGCGTCAACCGGCCGGACGCGTTGCAGCGGGCGGGGGCATATGATCCGCCAGCCGGTGCCAGCGATCTGCCGGGGCTCGAGGCTTCGGGCGAGGTGGCCGCCATCGGTGCGGGCGTCACCGAATACGCGGTGGGGGACAAGGTCTGTGGCCTGCTGCCCGGCGGCGGCTATGCCGAATACGTGGTCACACCGGCCGCCCATTGTCTGCCCATTCCCAAGGGCATGTCGCTGAAACGCGCGGCCTGCCTGCCGGAAACCTGTTTCACGGTCTGGTCAAACGTCTTTACCCGGGGAGGGCTGAAGGCGGGCGAACGTTTTCTGGTGCACGGCGGCTCCTCCGGAATCGGAACGACAGCGATTCAGCTGGCCTCGGCCTTGGGCGCGCGGGTGTTCACCACCGCCGGGTCCGATGCCAAATGTCAGGCCTGTCTCGATCTGGGGGCCGAGCGTGCGATCAATTACCGCGACGAGGATTTTGTGAAAGTCCTTCGCGCTGAGGGCGGCGCCGATCTCATCCTCGACATGGTGGGCGGCGACTATATTCCCCGCAATATCCGGGCGCTGGCCGATGATGGCCGTCTGGTACATATCGCCTTTCTTTCAGGCCCCAAGGCCGAGCTGAACTTTGCCCAGATCATGGCGCGCCGCCTGACGGTGACGGGCTCGACCCTGCGCCCGCAAAGCGATCTGGCCAAGGCCCGCATTGCGCAGGATCTGGCCGAGGCGGTCTGGCCGCTGGTCGAGGCAGGCAAGATGGCGCCGGTGATGGACAGCGAATTTGCGCTGGAGGAGGCAGCAGCCGCACACGCGCGGATGGAAAGTTCCGGCCATATTGGCAAGATCGTTCTGAAGGTGGGCTAAGGCCGCTTACCTGCACGCAAGAAGGGCCGACAGTTGCGTCGGCCCTTTTCTGTGTGGTTCGCTCTATTTCACCGCGCGTCGGTACAGGTGCCATGTGGCGTGCCCCAGCACCGGCACCACGATGATCAGCCCGGCCAGGAACGGGATCGCAGCGATTACCAGCATGCTGCCGACGATCACGCCCCAGGTAATGCAGATCACCGGATTCTTGCGCAGCACCTTGATTGAGGTGGCCACCGCCACCGGCAGGCCCACGTGGCGGTCCAGCAGCAGGGGGAAAGAGACCAGGCTCATCGCCAGCGCGGCAAAGGCAAAGACGGCCCCTAATGCGCCGCCTGCAATCGCCATGATCCAGCCTTCGCGGGTGGTCACTACGGCGGTGGCGAAGCCGAGCATCGAGGTCGGCGGCTCTGGTCCCAGGGTGCGGATATAGATCATGTCCGCCGCGACCAGCCAGATGATGAACAGTGCTGCCAGATAAAAACCCAGCACCAGAATGGCGCCGAAGGCAGGCGAGCGGATAACACCAAAGGCATCCATCCAGCGCGGCTCAAACCCGGCTTCGCGGCGCGAGGACATTTCATACAGCCCGACTGCCGCAACAGGCCCGAGGATCGCAAACCCCATGATCATTGGCACGATCAGCGGCAGCAGATTCATCGACAGGCTCATCACGATCAACGCGATGCCAATCACCGGATAGAACAGCACCAGGAACATCGCATCGCTGCGGCAGGCGGCAAAATCTTCAAGACCTGCGGCCAGTGAATGGATGAGGTCGTCCATCGAAAGCCTGCGCGCCTGAGGCAGCTCCGTGACGTCGCTGCTGCCCATTTCTCCCACTGTCTTGCCGAAATGCTGTCCGGTGGTTTCTGCCCCCTGCAAGAGCCAACTGAGCGGATTACCGATTGTCTTTGCCATGCGCTTGTTCCTCCTCTTCCTCCTCGCGGATTTAAATGGAAGTGCCGTTTAGGCAGGGCCGTGCGCGGCACGTGGAACAATACTAGCACAAAATCGGCCAAAATGCGCTGCACAAGCCAATCAATGTCGCGTGAGGGAAAGCTGCCCTGCGGCGCCTGCCTCCTCTTTTCGCGGCCAAGCCGCCTGTCGGGCAGTGGGGCAGGTGGAGTCTGGGGAGATGGAGGAGGAAGCCAAGCCTCAATTAGGTTCAGCGCACCGGGGCGAATAGTGCATCCTCCAGAGTGCAGTCGCGGATCACGTCCCGGCCGCAGGGCACCGGATCAAGGCTGCGCGAGAGGCAGATGCGGGCCTCTTGGATGTGACCATCGCGGCAGGTGATGGTCAGGCTGTCCCGGCTCAGCTGTGGATTTTCCTTCAGAAAGGCTTCCTCGACCAGCGATGCGGGCAGTTTCACCAGTTTGTCCAGCTTGCGGAAGATGGCCGGACGGGTGATCTGTCCATAAGCCTCGCGCGAGAGGGAAAAATACTGGGCAGGGGAGAGGCCGGAACAGCTGCCGTGTTTCTTCCATTGATGCCAGGCAAGGCCCGGAGACCCCATGATATCGGCCATCTCGGCGGTCTGGCGGCGGCTTGGCGGGGCCTCGGCGGTGTTGCAGAAATCCGGCCAGCCCCGGTGATACTGCGGCCACAGCCCATGCAGGGTCCAGCCGTGATCATGGCGGCTATCGCATTGATCCGATCCCCTGGCATCGCCTTCGATGGCGCACCAGTTCGGTGACCAGCTGAGGCTGAGGACGTAGTAATCGAATTCGCCCGCGACCTCCCGTGACCGGTCGCTGTCGGCGTAACCGGGCAGCGACGCCAGCCCGGAAATCACGGTTGCAATTGCCAGCAAGAACCTGCGCATCGCCTCTTTCCTTATGAAAACAAGGCGACTATATAGGACTGAAGTTCCCCGACAACGGAAACCCGCCCCAGACCTCGGGGCAGCCTAATTCAGGCGACGGGAAAGATGTACGTAGATGTTCGTGGGGCAAACGTGTTTTAAGGAGATAAGCGCATGGCAAAACCGTTGATGACCAAAGCGACCGCCGTGTGGCTGGTGGACAATACCACGATCAGCTTCAAGCAGATCGCCGATTTCGTTGGCATGCACGAGCTGGAGATCCAGGGCATTGCCGACGGTGACGTCGCCGCCGGCGTCAAAGGCTTTGATCCGGTTGCAAACAACCAGCTGACGCAGGATGAGATCGACAAGGCCGAGGCCAATCCGCTGCACAAGCTGAAGCTCAAGTTCAACCCGGCCGCTGCTGGCGAGGAAAAACGCCGCGGACCGCGCTACACGCCGCTGTCCAAGCGTCAGGACCGTCCGAACTCGATCCTGTGGCTGGTGAAGTTCCACCCGGAACTCTCCGATGGTCAGATCGCCAAACTGGTAGGCACCACCAAGCCGACGATCCAGTCGATCCGCGAGCGGACCCACTGGAACATTGCCAACATGCAGCCGATCGACCCGGTTGCGCTGGGCCTGTGCAAACAGTCCGAACTGGACTCTGCCGTGCAAAAAGCCGCCGCAAAACGGGCTGCCGAAGGCGGCGTGATGAGCGACGACGAACGCCGCAAGCTGGTGTCGACCGAGCAATCTCTGGAGATGGATGCCGAGCCGAAGATCCCCTCGGCCATCGAAGGGCTGGAAACCTTCACTCTGGGTGGCGGCTCCGCCGAAAGCACCCCGTCCGAAGAACCGCTGCCCGATGCGGACAGCTTCTTCAACCTGCCCTCGGGCGGTGATGAGGACGACGAGGACGAAGACGGGACCGATCCCCGCTTCTGAAGGGTTCAGACATCAGGGCCGACACGGTGCAACGAATAGGAAAGCCACGCCCGGATCCGGGCGTGGCTTTTTCTTTGTGGCGGTCCTACCAGGCGTCGGCGTAGCGGTGGGCGGGGGTCGCGTGGCCTGCGCTCTCCAATGCGCGGTGCAGCGCGGCGCGGGTCTCTGCCGGGTCGATGACGGCGTCGAATTCCAGCAGGCTGGCAGCATTCAGTGCCTTTCCGCGCTCATACAGGGCATCGACGAGGCGTTGATATTCCGCTTCCCGCTCTGCCGGGTCTTCGATAGCGTTCAGGTGGTCGCGGTGGCCCAGCCTGACTGCGCCCTCCAACCCCATGGCGCCGACCTCTCCGGTGGGCCAGGCACAGCAGAAATGCGGACGATCCAGCCCGCCGCCCGCCATCGCCATCGCGCCCAGACCATAGGCTTTGCGCAGGATTAGCGTCACCAGCGGTTGGCTGAAATGGGCTCCGGCCAGAAACAGTCGCGAGATATGCGCCACCTGTCCGGTTTTCTCGACCTCGGGGCCGACCATGAAGCCCGGCGTGTCGCATAGGGTGATGACGGGCAGGCCCCAGGCATCACACAGCTGCAGGAAACGCGCGCCCTTGTCACCGGCCTCGGCATCGATGGCGCCGCCAAGGTGCAGCGGGTTGTTCGCCAGCAGCCCCACCGCGCGACCTCTGATCCGGGCAAAGCCGGTGATCATGCCCGCGCCAAACCCGCGGCGCAGCTCCTGAAATGTGTCACTGTCGGCCAGCCCGGCGATGGCTGCGCGCATGTCATAGGCGCGGGTGCGGTCCACAGGCACGACATTGCGCAGGTCCGGGGTTTCCTCTGGGTCATCGGCGGGTGGTGTCTGTGCGGTATCAAGGCTTAGTAGCCGTTTCGCAGCCTCTACGGCCTCGGCTTCGTCTTCGGTCAGAATATCGATCAGTCCGGTGCCCGCCTGAACGTCGCTGGGGCCGATCTCCTTCGGGGCGACAACACCCAGCCCGCCGCCTTCGATCATCGCCGGGCCGCCCATGCCAATCCAGCTGTTCTTCGTCGCGATCCGCACGTCGCAGACCCCGTAAAGGGCCGCGTTTCCGGCAAAACAATAGCCCGACACGATGCCAATTTTCGGCCCTTTGTAGGCGGCGAAATGGCGGAAGGAGGTGACATTCAACCAAGCGGCCATGATCAGGGCGGTGTCGCCGTCGTTGGGTCTCCCGCCGCCGCCTTCGGCAAAGAGGACGATGGGCAGCCGGTCGCGGCTGGCGACCTCGATCAGGCGGTCCATCTTTCGGTGGTGGTTGAAACCCTGTGTGCCTGCCAGAACCATGTAATCTACCGCCATGGCAGCCACCGTACGCCCAGCAACCGTGCCGATTCCGCAGATGATACCGTCGCCCTGCGTGCGCGCCTGCAGATCGGGCAGCGCCCGCTTGCCGCGTTGGGCCGCCACAGCAAGGGCGCCATATTCGGTGAAACTGCCCGCATCGAACAGATCGTTGATGTTCTCCCTTGCGGTGCGGCCTCCCAGCGCGTGACGTTTGGCGACGGCCTCGGGACGGGCGGCATCGTCCAGCAGCGCCATGCGGGCCGCATATTCCTCCAGATCAGGACGGGCGGTATCGTCGGTTGCAACCTCCTCAACGGACACGCTGCCGGGTTCCAACGTGATCAGCGTTTCACCGCCCTGCAGCTCTTGTCCGGCGGTCACATGAACGGCAGTGACAATCCCGCTCTGCTCGGCGCGGATTTCATGGCGCATTTTCATCAGTTCGGTGGCCAGCAACACCGTGCCTGCGGCCACTTCCTGACCCGGTGCGACATGGACTTCGGCGACGATTGCGGCGCTTTCGGCCTTTATGAGTGTCACCAGTACCCCTCCCTGATCGCTGATGTTGTTCTCAGTCAAGCGTTCGCCGGGGGCGGCTGTCAATTTGACCGTGGGGTCACTTTGCGGGATCAGGGCTGGGGCGGGACACAGAAGGTTGTTATCTACCCGCGACTTGGGGGTTTTCGTGCCGACCTCTTGCGGCTAGCGTTGCGCAAAATCGACTGGAGAGATCATCATGAGCCAATATGCAGAAATGACGCAGACCGAAACCGGTGCAGGGGTGCTGTGCGATCTGCGCAGCGACACGGTCACCCGCCCCGACGACGCAATGCGTCAGGCGATGGCGGCGGCCGAGGTGGGCGATGATGTCTATGGCGAGGATCCGCAGGTCAACCAGTTGGAGGCCACCCTGGCCGAGCGTCTGGGCAAGGAAGCGGGCCTGTTCCTGCCCACCGGCACGCAGAGCAACCTGACCGCGCTCCTGTCCCATTGCGGGCGTGGAGAGGAAATCATCACCGGCCGCGACTACCACGTCTTCAAATACGAGGCGGCCGGCGCTTCGGTGCTGGGCGGCAGCGCGCTCTACCCGCTGGAGGTGCAGCCCGGCGGTGGACTTGATCCCGCAGCGATCGCGGCAGCGGTCAAACCGGATGATTCCCATATGCCGATCAGCCGCCTGCTGTCCTTGGAGAACACCCACAACGGACAGGCCATTTCGCTGGAGGACATGCGCGCGATGACCGATGCGGGCCGGGCTGCGGGGCTGTCGCTGCATCTGGACGGGGCGCGTTTTTTCAACGCCATCACCGAGCTGGGCTGCTCTGCACCGCATCTGGCGGTGCTGTTCGATACCGTGTCGATCTGCCTGTCCAAGGGTTTGGGCACGCCTGCGGGATCGGTTCTGGTCGGTCCGTCCGATCTGATTGCCCGCGCCCGGCGCTGGCGCAAGATGCTGGGCGGCGGCATGCGCCAGTCCGGGGTGCTGGCTGCGGCAGGTCTGATGGCGCTGGAGCAGAACGTCGACCGTCTGGCAGAGGATCATGCCCGGGCCGCTACGCTGGCAGATGCCTTGCGCGCTCTGGGCGCGGGAGAAGTCACGCAAGCCACGAACATGGTGTTCTTCACCCCGGCAGAGGTGCAGAACGCAGCCCTGCAGGCGCATCTGGCCAAGGCGGGCGTGGTGATTGGGGCAGGGGACAGCGGCCCGATCCGGCTGGTGCTGCACAAGGATGTCACCGATGAGGGCCTCAACGGCGCGATTGCCGCGTTCCAGGCCTTCTTCAGCTAAGGCGTTTCGCGACGGGTTATCCGTTGCACAAACGGGATCAGGGCAAATGCGATTTGCCCTGCCAACCCGATCGCCCCGGCAGCGGTGGCCCAATGGCCGAAGTAGCTGCTGGGGGCTGCGCCCATCAGTGTGGTGGCGAGTACATATTCTGCGACCATCAGCAGCCCGAAGGCCCAGATCCCCATCCACAGGCGCGCGGCGGCAGGATACAGATCCTTGCGATTCCGGGTCAGGTGCCGGGCGATCAGCCAGCTGAGGGTCAGCATGATGGGCAGTTCAAGGCAGACCGCCCAGAGTTCATCCATCAGGGGCAGCAGCACAAAGATCCGCAGGCTGCCCAGAACAAATCCGCAGAAGAACACGGCCGCAAAATAAAATATGGCGGCTCTCAGAATCGGGCGGTGCAGGGCGGTTGGCATGGCTGTCCTTCCCCTTTTGCCGTCAGAGTTCCTTACGGGCCTTCAGCGCGGCGCTGATGGTACCGTCGTCGAGGTAATCCAGCTCGCCGCCGATGGGTACACCTTGCGCGAGCGAGGTAAGTTTCACCTGGCCGCTCAGTTGGTCGGCGATGTAATGGGCCGTGGTCTGCCCGTCGATGGTGGCATTCAGCGCCAAGATCACCTCGCTCACTGCCTCGCTGCCGACCCGGTCGACCAATCGGGGAATGCGCAGATCCTCGGGGCCGATGGCATCCAGCGCCGAGAGGGTGCCGCCCAGCACGTGATAGCGTCCCTTGAAAACGCCTGCGCGCTCCATCGCCCAGAGATCCGAGACGCTTTCGACGACGCAGATCTCGCCATTGGCGCGGGCCTCACTGTCGCAGATCTCGCAGATGTCCTCGGTCCCCACGTTGCCGCAGTTGAGGCATTCGCGGGCGGTGGTGGCGACGCGGGTCATCATGTCCGACAGCGGTGTCAGCAAAAGCGCGCGTTTGCGGATCAGGTGCAACACCGCCCGCCGGGCCGAACGCGGCCCCATGCCGGGCAGTTTTGCCATCAGATCGATGAGGGTTTCGATGTCGCTGGTAGAGCGGTCTTGCATGGAGGCGGCCTTTGGAGTGTCAGCCCATATAGACGCATCACGGCGGGCAATGGCAAGGGGGAGAGGCGACGGATGTTCAGGGTTTGTCTGGGCAGCGCCTGCGCGCCAGATTGGGCAAAGGGCGTATGCCCGTGAGACATGAAAAAGGCGGCCAAGGCCGCCTTTTCGGAACTTTTCAGTTGCGCCTCCGGATCAGAAAGGCAGCTTGATATCCTTGGGAAGGCCCATGCTTTCCGTGAGGTTGGTCATCTCTTCCTGCGCTTTTTCGGCTGCCTTGGACTGTGCGTCCTTGATGGCGGCCAGGATCAGGTCCTCGACCATTTCCTTGTCATCGCCGTTGAAGATGGACGGGTCGATATCCAGCGCCTTGAGGTCGCCCTTGGCCGAGGCGGTGGCCTTGACCAGGCCCGCGCCTGCTTCGCCGGTAACCATGACGTTGTGCAGGTCTTCCTGCATCTGCGCCATCTTGGTTTGCAGTTCCTGTGCCGATTTCATCATCTTGGCCATATCGCCAAGACCGCCGAGGCCTTTGAGCATGGTGTTTCTCCTAAGTGCGGGGGCGCAGGGCGCCGTAAGTCATCCCCGAACATATCGCAATTGCAAGCGCGATGAACAAGTGGGGGGAGGCGGTGCAGTCTTCGATTATGCCCAAGGCACTCTTATCATCAAAGAAAAGCTCATGATTATCGACGGCAATTGCGGCCGCGAGCATGCCCCAAAGAAAGCCTGCGATTGCAAAGGAGGCGCGCTTTCTGCTGTACAGCGCGAATCCGGCAAGAGCGAAGAGGGCCAAGACAGCAGGCTTGGCCGACATCCGCCAAAGCACATCCCACGCGCTGTCGGATAGATCGCCGGTGGCAAAGCAGGTTTTGGCGTAAGCGGTTGTCGGCAGGGTGAACAAGAGGACCGTCAGGCCAGTCGCTACCCGTCTTCGAAGGGATCCCATTCGTCTTCCACCTCGGGCAGGGCTTCGGCCTCGACCTCAGCGGCCATTTCCTCGGCGGTACGGATGCGGGTGATCCGGGCCTTGGGGAAACTGTCGATCACCGCCTGTACCAGTGGGTGTTCGCTGGCCTTGGTGCGCAATGCGTTTTCGGCTGCATCGCGGATTTCGGCGATCGTCGGGGCCTCGCCGTCGGGTGCGATGGTGACGACCCAGCGGCTGCCGGTCCAGTTTTGCAAGGCGGTGCCGAGGCGCGCAGCAAGGTCTCGGGGCGCATTCGCGTGCGGCGTGAACTCGATCCGGCCCGGCTGGTAAGAGACGAGGCGCACACCGGTTTCCACCTCGACCAGTAGTTTGACATCGCGGTTGGTGCGGATCAGTTCCACCACATGTTCGAAACTCGGGTAGCGGGCGAGGGCCTTTTCTGCGGCCGGGGCAAGCGCGGTGGCCTGACCCTGTCCTTGGCCGTGCGACATGGTCATGCCGCCGGACGGTCCACCGCCCGGTGCGCCTTGCGGCGGAGCAGAGGTGATAGTCGGTGTCCCGCCCGCGGCAGGCGCGCCCATGCTTTGCATGGGCATTCCGCCACCACCGCCGGGCGGCGGGGGCGGCATATCCTGCAGCTTGCGGATCAACTCCTCGGGACTGGGCAGATCGGCCACGTGCGTCAGGCGGATCACCGCCATCTCGGCAGCCATCATGGCGTTGGGGGCGGCGGCGACCTCTTCCAGCGCCTTGAGCAGCATCTGCCACATGCGGGTCAACACCCGCATCGGCAGCGCTTCGGCCATCTGTTGACCGCGGGCGCGCTCATCCGGGCTGATGGTCGGATCCTCTGTCGCGTCTGGCGTAATCTTTACCACCGACACCCAATGGGTAATTTCGGCCAGATCGCGCAGAACAGCCAGCGGATCGGCGCCTTCGGCATATTGCGAGGAGAGCTCGCTGAGCGCCGCAGCCGCATCGCCGCGCAGGATCATATCCATCAGATCCAGCACCCGGCCCCGGTCGGCAAGGCCCAGCATGGCGCGCACCTGATCGGCGGTGGTCTCGCCCGCACCGTGGGAAATCGCCTGATCCAGCAGCGAGGTTGCATCGCGGGCCGAACCTTCGGCGGCGCGGGTGATGAGAGCGAGCGCATCCTCGGCGATCTGGGCGTTTTCGGCGGTGGCGATCTTGCGCAGGAGGGCGATCATCACCTCGGGCTCAATCCGGCGCAGATCGAACCGCTGGCAGCGCGACAGGACCGTCACCGGAACCTTGCGGATCTCGGTGGTGGCGAAGATGAACTTCACATGAGCGGGGGGTTCCTCAAGCGTTTTCAGCAGCGCGTTGAACGCGCTGGTCGACAGCATGTGAACCTCGTCAATGATGTAAATCTTATAGCGGGCCGAGGCCGCGCGGTATTGCACCGAATCGATGATTTCGCGGATGTCGCCGACGCCGGTGCGGCTGGCGGCGTCCATCTCCATCACGTCCACGTGGCGGCCTTCCATGATCGCGAGGCAATGCTCGCACTGACCGCAGGGTTCGGTGGTGGGGCCGCCGTTGCCATCGGTGCCGATACAGTTCATCCCCTTGGCAATGATCCGGGCGGTGGTGGTCTTACCCGTGCCGCGAATACCGGTCATGATGAAAGCCTGAGCGATCCGGTTCGCGGCAAAGGCGTTTTTCAGCGTACGCACCATGGCGTCCTGGCCAACCAGATCCGCAAAGGTTTCGGGCCGGTACTTGCGGGCGAGGACCTGATACTGGCCGGACTGCTGCTCCGCGTGCTGAACCTCAGCGGTTTGGGTGTCAGGATCGGATGTTGGGGTGTCGCTCATGCTGTCTCGTGCCGGATTCGGAATGGGGTTGGGGCCGCTGCATAGGGTAGGGAAGCCCGCGGGCTTCGTCCACCGCTGTTGACCGCCCGGCAGGGCAGGTGGCAGAGTTTTTCCCTGTATGTGGTGGAGAGTGTGTGATGACTGGGATGAGTTCCAACGGGGCGGGGGCGCAGGCCCGGCAGCCGTTTACGATCTACGCGGTGTCCGCCGCCAATGGTATTCTGGCGATCTGTCCGCTGCCCGGCGCCGGGGGCGACTACAAGGGCGATCTTGAGCTGATCCACGACTGGCAGCCCGGTCTGGTTATTTCCATGACCACCGAAGCCGAGCATGTGACCGTCGGGGCCGCGACCCTGGGCATCGACCTGCAAAGCATGGGAAGCCGCTGGGTGCATCTGCCGGTGGCGGATTTCGGCGTACCCGGCCCCGAGGTGAACGAGGCCTGGCCCGGGGTCAGCGCCTCGGCGTGTCAGGCGCTGAACGGTGGCGGCCGCGTTCTGGTGCATTGCCGGGGCGGCTGCGGGCGCTCCGGCATGGTGGTGCTGCGCCTGTTGATCGAATGCGGCGTTGCGCCAGAGGCGGCGCTGAACAGGTTGCGCATGGCCCGCCCCTGCGCGGTTGAAACCGAGGCACAGATGGCCTGGGCCCGCAGCCGCTGAACGCGAGGTAGCCCGCCGGAGCGGGCCCGATTGTCATCCCTCTTTCTTGCTCACGGGGCGCGGCATTCACCCGATAAAAGCGACGCCCCCTGTGTGTCGGCCAGTTCTGCCGCTACGCCGCGCTGAGCGGGATCGCTTCGCCGAAGGAGCAGGGGCGATGTGGCAGGTGATCGGCGAACTGCGCCTGTGGATCGCTGGACAGCAGCGCGTCGGCAAAACGGTCCAGACCGCTGCGTTCTGCTGCGGTGTCCACTTCGCAGAACACCCGGATCCTGTCGTGCGAGGCGAAAAAGCGTGCCGGACAATGGCGGGAACAGCCATCGAGCAGGCTATCGCCGGTGATTTCGAAATCCTCTTCGGTCATATCCCGTGCAGTGTCGAGCGCCCCGCACAGGGCCACCAGCATGCGTTCTAGCGCCGGGCAGCTTGCCCCGGTTTGTTGACAGGTTGTTGCCGCAAGTTCATGCGTTTTTGTCGTCCAGATCATCGCGCCCTCCGCGCTGGGGCAGGGGCATAAAGAGGGGGGAGAGACATGTGGCCGGACGCTTGTCGGCCAGAACGGGCCGCGCGACAGGAACCATCTCACCCGCTCCGGACACCCCGCCCGGTTTCGAGTTGTGCGATGGCAGGTCTCCTGACTTGCGGGTCATAGCTTCTCCGGTCCTTCCCGGCCGCAGGTCTGTACCTTGCGTCCAGTGGATCTTCCGGGGTCGCTCTCCGCCTACAGTTGCGGGGGCAGTCGTGGAATTGTTCTGGCCGAGAGAGGCCGGATCGCACCACGTTCCCTTTTCATCCCGGACCCGCCAAAGGCGGATCGCGAAAACCATCTGTGAAATGGGTAGCGGGTCGAAGGGCGAGTCGTCAATTCGCTTGTGTGAAAGTCGGAGAAACCCGCGCGAACACCAGCAAGCCAGGTAAGCTTGCTGATTTGTGCAGGCGGATGCGGTGCCCTCAGGCCGTGCGGTTCAATCGTTCTTCGGTCAGCCGTGCGAAATCTGCCGCACGCGCTTTGAATTTTTTATTGAGCGAACCGCGCGCCAGTTTGAAGGATTGCAGCAGCAACCGCCCCGACAGGGTCTTGGCCGTCAGGTTGAGCGAAATTGTTACACGGGTGCGCCGCGGCGACAGCGCCATCAGTTCGATCTCGGTTTCGCCGTTCAGCCCGCTGCTGTCGCCGGACAGCAGAATGCGGGTGACGGGATCATAGGATTTGAGAGCAATGCGTAGCTCGCGCGCCTTGCCGCGAAAGCTGAATTTGGCATCCCAGGCGAGGCCGTTTTCAGGCGTGCTGATATCGCCGATCCGTTGCACGTCGATGCCGCGCCGGATGGCCGAGCGTTCAAAGCTTTCAAAGTCCGACAGGGCTTCAAACACGTCGGCGATCGGTGAATCGATATCTTCTTTACTCGTGAAATCCATGACTCTGACGCCTGCTTGCCTGTTTTGATTGATCAATTCTCAGCGTGGCCGCGATATTCCCTTTAATCCAGCGTATCCGCAAGCCAGTTCTGCAACAGAAAATGTGCAATTGCTCCTTTTCGGGCAGGCTTCAGGATCGGGTGCTCTCCGGCAAAGGCGGTCATCATGTCCTGCTTGCTGACCCAGATCGCGTCCTCGATTTCATGTGGGTCGATGGTCAGCTCGCGATCCAGCGCGATCCCGTGGCAGCCGAACATCAGCGACATGGGAAAGGGCCAGGGCTGGCTGGACAGGTACTCCACCTCTCCGACCTTCACGCCGGATTCTTCCAGTACTTCACGCCGCACGGCGGCCTCCAGTGTTTCGCCGGGTTCAACGAAACCGGCCAGCAGGGAGTACATACCTTCCGGCCAGCCGGGAGAGCGGCCCATCAGGACCTCGTCCCCATGGGTAATCAGCATGATCACAACCGGATCGGTGCGGGGAAAATGGCTCACCTTGCAGCTGGGGCAATTTCTTTGCCAGCCTGCCTGATCCATATCACTGGGGTGGCCACAGCGGGCACAGAACCCATGCGAGCCATGCCAGGAAAACAGCGCCTTGGCTGTGGCGGCCAGCTCGGCCTCCAGCGGGGTCAGCCGGGTCATCACCCGCCGCAGCTCGGCGAAAGCACAACCGGAGGGCAGGTCTGGGTGCTGTTGCTCCGTTACATCGGCAAAACTGGCCAGCGCCATCTCGTCCAGCGCATCGGGCTGCCAACTGCTGATGTCGCAGGCAAAGGCCGGGCTTTGATCCGGCAGGAGGCCGAGAAACAGAGCGGCGTCGCGGCACTCTGCTGCCATCGGATGCGTGGTGGAGATCCAGGCAAGAGCGTCCGGTCCGCGCTCTGGATCTGACCGCTGGCACAGGGGTTTGCCGCGCCACATCATCAGCACCTGTGCATTCTGTGCCCCCCAGGCAGCGTCTAGCGCTTCGGCATCCGCACGCAGATGCGCGCTGCGGTCCAGGCCACCCTTGCCGCCAAATGTCACCTCTTCGGCCCGTTTCATATCGTTGTCCTTCTTTTGGCAGGGGATCCGGCGTTGAGGCCCGATTTCCTGCATTGATGGCGGCAAAACCGCGCAATGACCAGCCTGTTCGGGTAGCGCGGTCGATGCATTTTTATGGTTGTCAGCGGGTGTTTGACGCCGGGTCACCGGTCTGCCGCTGGATATTGGCGTTAGACCGGTCAAATTTTCGGCATCAGCGCCACAATCGTTAACATCCTCAAAAATGGTGACTTTGCAAATCAAGGAAACACTGTTTCAAAGGGTTAACGCGTTCGTGTCAGAACGTGAGAAAAAACGAAGATCGGAAGACGCCGTGCAGGCTGCGGGTAGAGCAATATGACAGGACCGGATCAATCCTTGCCATTGGGGAAGGGGGTGCTGCGCTTGTTGGCAACCACCGATCTGCACAGCAATCTGCTCAGCTACGACTATTATGCCGACCGGCCGGACCCCAGCATCGGCCTGTCCCGCGTCGCGTCCCTGATCGCCGAGGCGCGGCAAGAGGTCCGGGAGGCAGGGGGCACGGTGCTGCTCTTGGACAATGGTGATGGGCTGCAAGGGGCGCCGATTGGTGAGATTTCCTCTGACGACCCGATCGTGCCGCATCCGCTGATGCAGGCCTTCGACGTGTTGCAATACGATGCCATCGGGCTTGGAAACCACGACTTCAACTTCGGTCTGGAGACGCTTGAGCAGGTGCTGGAGCAGGCACCCTGTCCGGTGATTTGCTCGAATATGACAGCCGTGGAGGAGGGACGGGAGCTACCTTTCGCCCGCACTACCATTCTGGAGCGGGAGGTGCCTGCCTGCGCTGGTGCGCCGCCGCTGCGGATCGGGATCCTGTCGGTGTTGCCGCCGCAGACGGTAACATGGGACGCGCATCTTCTTGAAGGTCAGGTCGTGGTTGCGGACATGGTGCAGGCGGCTGCCGCTGCTGCCAGCGCGCTGCGGCGGGAAGGATGCGATATCGTGATCGCATTGGCGCATACCGGTGTCGGAGGGCTGGAGCGGGTGCCGGGCATGGAGAATGCCCTCTTGCCCATCGCGGCCACGGCGGGAATCGATGCGGTGATCGGCGGGCACACCCACAAGACCCTTCCAGATCCCGAGCACAGTTTCACCAAGCCGGTGGTCATGCCGGGCGCGCATGGCTCACACTTGGGGCAGATCGATCTGCAGGTGTCGCACGGCCCGGAGGGGTGGCGGCTGGAAAATTGGGACGCCCGCCTCAAACCCATCTGCAGCAGGGCAGAGAAGGGCGATCTGATGTCTCTGGTCGAGGAGGACGCTGAACTGACCCGTGCGCTTGGCCCCGCGCATGATTCAACGCGCGAACGGATGCATCAGCCAGTTGGCTTCAGTGACGTGCCTTTGCACTCCTTCTTTACTTTCTTTGGGCCTGATCTTGGGCTGGAACTTGCAGCAGCAGCGCAGGCGGCAGCGGTCAGGCCGCTGCTGGAAGGCACTGAGGTTGGTAAACTGCCGCTCTTGTCCGCGGCGGCGCCAGGCAAATTCGGTGGCCGTTCCGGGCCGGGGCATTATACCGACATCGGGCGTGGCGATCTGTGTATGCGCAACGTCGCTGATCTTCACATCTTCCCGAATGAGCTTAGGCTGGTGGTTGCGACCGGCGCGCAGGTGCTGGACTGGCTGGAAATGTCCGCGGGTGTGTTCAAACAAGTCCGCCCCGGCAGTACCGAACAGGAACTGGTTGATCCCAGCCGTGCCGGGCATAATTTTGACGTTCTTTTTGGCCTGCAATACGAAATAGATCTCTCGGCACCGCCGCGGTTTTCCTCCTCTGGCGTGCGGATCAACCCGGCGGCAGGGCGCATTCGACGTCTGCGCGTGCATGGGCGGCCCGTGGCCCCTGCGCAGCGTTTTGCCGTCGTTGTCAACAGTTACAGGGTCAGCGGTGGTGGTAATTTCCAGATGGTCAAAGACGCCGAGAGCATCCCGCTGCCGCCGGTGCGAATCCGGGATGTGATCCGGGACTACGTTGCGGGCCGCCTGCCTGAGGATCCACTGGCGCAGGAAGAGTATCCGTGGCGGTTTGCCGAGCTCAACAACGCCGAGGCTGCCGCCTATACCAGCCCGGAGGCGGTGCAGTATCTGGATGAATTGCCGGAGGGACAGGTGCGCAACTGCGGCATGACACCAAAAGGCTTTCTGAAACTGATGCTTGCCCTCTGAACTGCGGAGCGGTGGATCGGGGAGGCCCCCTTGTCATTGCTGCGGCAGCCGCCTATATCGGGATTCGAGAGGTTGGCGCGGGCAAGCGCCTCGCCAACCTGGTCAGGTCCGGAAGGAAGCAGCCACAACGAGCCCCGCTTGGGTCGATGTCCAACCTCTCACCTTTCCCTAAAACACAGGTCCAGCCCGCCGAAAGGCGTGGGCTGTCTTAATGCCCGCAGAATTACAGGTTAGTAGCGGCCATTGTCGGCGGGATAGACGCCCAGGATCTCGACATTGGTGGTAAAATAGGCCAGCTCGTCCATTGCCAGCTGCACGTTCTCATCCTCGGGATGGCCTTCGATATCGGCATAGAACTGAGTCGCCGTGAAGGAGCCGTCCACCATATAGCTTTCCAGCTTGGTCATGTTGATTCCATTGGTGGCAAAGCCGCCCATCGCCTTGTAGAGGGCGGCAGGGATGTTGCGGACCTGAAACACAAAGCTGGTGATCATGCCATGGGCACCGCGACGGCTGTAGTCAGGTTCGCGCGACATGATCAGGAACCGCGTGGTGTTGTCACCGTTGTCTTCGATATGGCGGGCCAGCACATCCAGTCCGTAGATTTCCCCGGCCAGCTCGCTGGCGAGGGCGGCAACATGTTTGTCGCCTGCCTCAGCCACATCGCGGGCGGCGCGGGCGTTGTCGGGACTGACCCGGCCGGTGATGTTGTGCTTGCGCAGGAACTGTCCGCATTGCGGTAGAAGAACCAGATGCGATTTCGCCTCGCGGATATCTTCCAGCCGGGCACCGGGCACGCCCAGAAGATTGATATGCACCCGCACAAATGCCTCGTCGACAATATGCAAGCCGCTGTGCGGCAGCAGACGGTGAATATCGGCCACCCGGCCATAGGTCGAATTCTCCACCGGCAGCATGGCGAGGTCCGCCTGACCGCTTGTCACCGCTGCGATCGTGTCCTCGAAATTGCGGCAGGGTAGCACTTCCATGTCGTGCCGCGCGTTGCGGCAGGCTTCGTGGCTGTAAGAGCCAAGCTCCCCCTGAATGGCGATTTTTCCGGTCATGAGTGCGACTTTCCTGCAAAACTTGGACAATCGGGCGTTTCGTCGCGCTGTCTACACCTTGCCACTTGAGAGGGGAAGCCTTAGACACCCTCCCAGACAGCTGAAATGGACTCGCGATCATGTTTGACACGATGACCCTTACCAAAGCGACTGCAGGCTTCTGCGGCGCGTTCCTCGTGTTCCTCCTGGGCAAATGGGCCGCAGAGGAACTGTATCATGTGGAGGCCCATGGCGAGGCTTCTTACGTGATTGAAGTGGCAGAGGCAGGTGGTGCAGAAGAAGAAGTGGAAGAAGTCAGCTTTGAAGAGCTGATGGCCTCCGCTGACGTTGGCAAAGGCGCCAAAGTCTTCAAGAAATGCTCCGCGTGCCACAAGCTTGAGGCTGGCGCCAATGCGACCGGTCCTTATCTCTACGGTGTGGTTGACCGTCCCAAGGCAAGCGCCGAAGGATTTGGTTACTCCGGTGCCCTGTCCGGTATGGAAGGCGCATGGACCGCTGAGAACCTCAATGAATTCCTGATCAAACCGTCCGACTACGCACCGGGCACCACGATGAGCTTCTCTGGCCTGAAAAAGGTCAAGGACCGCGTGAACCTGATCGCTTATCTGGACAGCCTCGACGACTAAACCGTCGCTCCGGCTGGTACAGAACCGGATTTGAGTTTTGAAAGGCCGCTGATCCTCAGCGGCCTTTCGCTTTTTGTGGGGCCTGTCGGAGAATATGTGCCGCAAAAGGATGGGAAATTGCCCTGGCCCAACCCGAAAGTGACCGCATCACAACTTGAATGTTGCGCCTGCCTGCCATTAGCTTGAAATACGGTAGAAATCCGGATCGCTTGAACACCGGACAGCGGAGGTTAAGGCAGATGAGATCACAACAGATGACAGCCCGAACGCAGACCATGCGCGGGGGGCTGCCAGCGCAGCTTGGTTTTCTGATGCAGAGCGTGCTGGTGCTGGGCGCGACGATGCTGGCACTGGTTGCCGTGCTGGCAGGAACGGCCCGCGCCGAAGAGACAATCATCAAAAGCCATGGGTTCGCGGAATTCGGTGAACTGAAATACCCCGAAGGATTCGCGCATTTCGACTATGTGAACCCGGAGGCGCCCAAGGGCGGGGAGCTGTCCTTTTCCGCCGTCGGTACCTTTGACAGCATGAACCCCTTTACCCGCAAGGGGCGGGGCGGGGCGCTGTCCTCCTACCATCTGGAAAGCCTGTTGATCGAATCCTATGACGAACCGGGCTCCTATTACGGGCTGATTGCGGAAAGTCTGGAATACCCCGAAAGCCAGGATTGGGTGATCTTCAACCTGCGCCCCGAAGCGCGGTTTTCGGATGGATCGCCTGTGACCGCCGATGACGTGGTCTTTTCCCATAACATCCTGCTGGATCAGGGGCTGCAATCCTATGCCGAGGCAGTGCGCAAACGCATCCCCAAGGCCGAGGCGCTTGGCCCGCACCGGGTCAAATTCTACTTCTCACCCGATTTCCCGCGCCGCGCGATGATTTCGCAGGTCGCAGGCACGCCCGTCTTCTCCAAGGCCTGGTTCGAAGCCGATCCCGAAAACCGCCGTCTTGATGAGCCGCGTCTGGATCCGGGAATCGGGTCGGGGCCATATGTTCTCGACAGCTTCGACATCAATCAGCGCATCGTCTACCGCCGTAATCCGGATTACTGGGGCGCCGATCTCAATGTGAATGTCGGCCGCCACAACTACGACAGCATCCGGATCGAGTATTTCGGCGATGCCATCGCGGCGATGGAAGGGTTCAAGGCCGGTGTCTACACCCTGCGCCCCGAGAACAGTTCCAAAAGCTGGGCGACCGCCTATGAGTTTGACGCGGTTGCGCGCGGCGATGTCATCAAGGACGAAATCCCCGACGGTAACGTGCCTGCTGCCAATGGTTTTGTTATGAACCTGCTGCGTCCCGTGTTCCAGGACATCCGCGTGCGTGAGGCAGTGCAACTGGCCTTCAACTTCGAATGGACCAACGAAAGCTTGCAATACGGGTTGTTCCGGCACCGCTCCTCCTTCTGGCAGGACAGTGCGCTGGAGGCCAAGGGACTGCCAGAAGGGCGCGAAAAAGAAGTGCTCGAGGCGCTGGGCGACCAGATCGACCCCACCATCCTGACCACTGAACCGGTGATGGCGCACGCTTCGAAACCGGGGCGTCCATCGGACCGCCGCAATCTGCGCCGGGCGATGAAACTTCTGGATGAGGCAGGCTGGGCCGTTGGCGATGACGGGGTGCGCCGCAATGCGGCGGGCGAGGTCATGCAGATCGAATTCCTGCTCGATAGCCCGACGCTGGAACGCATCGTACAGCCCTATGTCGCGAACCTCATCATCATGGGGATCGATGCCAAGCTGAACCGGGTGGATTTCGCGCAATACACCAGTCGCCGCCGGGAAAAGGATTTCGATATGGTGAGCTTTGCCTATCCGAAGTCGCTGGAACCTTCGACGGGTCTTTATCAGCAATTCGGATCGGAGGCGCATCAATATTCGGTCTTCAATCCCGCAGGGCTGGCCGATCCGGCGGTGGACGCGCTGATCGACAATATCGTCAAAGCCACCACCGAGGAAGAACTCCACGCCAGCGCCCGCGCGCTGGACCGGGTGCTGCGGGCTAAACGGTTCATGGTTCCTACTTGGTATCTGGACGTGAACTGGATCGCCTACTGGAGCATGTATGAATACCCCGAGAACCTGCCGCCCTATGCGCCGGGCACGATGGATCTGTGGTGGGTGAACGCCGAAAAGGAGGCCGCGCTCAAGGCCTCTGGCGCGTTGCGGTAGGCCCGTCCCATGGCAGCCTATATTCTGCGGCGTTTCCTGCTGGTGATCCCGACCCTGTTCGGGATCATGGTGATCAACTTTGCCCTGGTGCAATTTGTGCCGGGCGGGCCGGTGGAACAGATCATTGCCCAGATGCAGGGCAGTGGTGATGTGTTCGAAGGCTTTGCCGGTGGTGGCGGCGATGCCGGGGCCACGGAAACCCTTGGATCGAATGACAACTATGCGGGTCGTCAGGGCCTGCCCCCCGAGTTGATCGAAGAGTTGAACGCGCAATTCGGTCTAGACAAGCCACCATTGGAGCGGTTCATCCAGATGATCGGCAACTATCTTCGGTTCGATTTCGGCGAAAGTTATTTCCGCAAGATCGATGTCACCGAACTGGTGATGGAGAAAATGCCAGTGTCGATTTCGCTGGGCCTGTGGTCGACCTTGATCGCCTATATGATCTCGATCCCGATGGGCATCCGCAAGGCGCTGAGCGACGGGTCGCGTTTCGATACTTGGACCAGCGGCATGATCATCGCGGCCTATGCAATCCCCTCGTTCCTGTTTGCGATCCTATTGCTGGTGCTCTTTGCCGGTGGCTCTTATTGGCAGATCTTTCCGCTGCGGGGGCTGACCTCGGACAACTGGGAGGAGCTAAGCCTGCTGGCCAAGATTGGGGATTACTTCTGGCACATCGCGCTGCCGGTCATCGCCTCCACCATCGGGGCCTTTGCGACGCTGACGCTGCTGACCAAGAACTCCTTTCTGGACGAGATCAAGAAACAATACGTGATGACCGCCCGGGCCAAGGGGCTGAGCGAACGACGGGTTCTGTATGGTCATGTGTTCCGCAACGCGATGCTGATCGTGATCGCGGGCTTTCCGGCGGTGTTCATCGGCGTCTTCTTCTCGGGCAGCCTGATCATCGAAACGATCTTCTCGCTTGATGGGCTGGGGCGTCTCGGGTTTGAGGCCGCCGTGGCGCGTGATTATCCGGTGATCTTTGGCACGCTGTTCATCTTTGGCCTGATGAGCCTCGTGGTGGGGATCGTGTCCGACATCATGTACGTGCTGGTCGACCCACGCATCGACTTTGAAAAGAGAGAGGGCTGAGCCATGGCATTGTCCCCACTCAACCAGCGCCGCTGGAACAATTTCCGCCGCAACAAGCGGGCTTTCTGGTCGTTCTGGATCTTTTCGGTGCTGTTCGTGCTGTCGTTGTTTGCCGAGTTCATCGCCAACGACAAACCGATTCTGGTCAGTTATCGCGGCGAATTGCACATGCCGATCTTCAAGTTCTATCCCGAAACCGCCTTTGGCGGCGATTTCAGGACCGAGGCGGTGTACAAGGACCCCGAGGTCGAATGCCTGATCCGCTCGGGCGGCAATCTGGACTGTTTTGATGACCCTGAAGGGATCATGGAACAGATCGCGGCTGGCACCTTCGCAGGGGAAGATTTCCACGAAGGCTGGACCATCTGGCCGCCGATTCCCTACAGCTTTAACACCACGGTGGACCGGCCCGGTGCCGCACCGCTGCCGCCGAACGGGCAGAACCTCTTGGGCACCGATGATACCAAGCGGGACGTGCTGGCGCGGGTCATCCACGGCTTCCGCCTGTCCATCGTCTTTACCCTGATCGTGACAGGCGCGGCGACCGTTCTCGGCATCGCGGCAGGCGCCGTGCAGGGCTATTTTGGCGGCTGGCTGGATCTTCTGTTCCAGCGGTTCATCGAAATCTGGAGCTCGACCCCGACGCTTTATGTGATCATCATCATGTTCGCGATCCTGGGGCGCAGTTTCTGGCTGCTGGTCTTCCTTATGATCCTGTTCGGCTGGACCGCGCTGGTCGGGGTGGTGCGCGCCGAATTCCTGCGGGCGCGCAATCTGGAGTACGTGCGCGCGGCCAAGGCGCTGGGTGTTGGCAACATGACCATCATGTTCCGCCACATGCTGCCGAATGCCATGGTGGCGACCCTGACGATGATGCCCTTCATCGTGACCGGAACCA
Source organism: Phaeobacter sp. CAU 1743 (assembly GCF_039839315.1). NCBI lineage: Bacteria > Pseudomonadati > Pseudomonadota > Alphaproteobacteria > Rhodobacterales > Roseobacteraceae > Phaeobacter > Phaeobacter sp. CAU 1743. The sequence continues at coordinate 54,621 of NZ_JBDOQR010000006.1, forward strand.
TCTCGTCGCTGGCGGGGCTCGATTTCCTCGGCTTCGGACTGCCATCCTCGGCGCCTTCGCTGGGGGAGTTGACCCTGCAGGCGAAACAGAACCTTGAAGCGCCCTGGCTGGCCTTCACCGCCTTCTTCACCTTCGCCATCATGCTGTCGCTTCTTGTCTTTATCTTTGAAGGCATCCGCGACGCCTTCGACCCAAGAAAGACCTTCTCATGACTGCGATACTGGAGGTGAAAGGTCTGCGGGTCTCTTTCCGCCAAGACGGCAAGGAGACCGAAGCGGTCAAAGGCGTGTCCTTTGAGGTGGGGCGTGGCGAAACGGTGGCGCTGGTGGGGGAATCCGGCTCTGGCAAATCCGTGTCGGCTCTGTCGACGGTGTCGCTTCTGGGGGACAGTGCCACGGTGAAGGGATCGGTGCTCTACAACGGCAAGGAGATGGTCGGCGCCGACGAAAAGCACCTGATGAAACTGCGTGGCAACGACATCAGCTTTATCTTTCAGGAGCCGATGACCTCGCTTAATCCGCTGCACACCATTGAAAAGCAACTGTCGGAATCGCTGGCCCTGCATCAGGGGCTGGTGGGGCAGGCGGCGCGGGACCGCATTCTGGAACTGCTGATCAAGGTCGGCATCCGCGATCCGGAAACTCGTCTTGGCGCCTATCCGCACGAGCTGTCCGGTGGGCAGCGGCAGCGGGTGATGATCGCCATGGCGCTGGCCAACAAGCCCGAGATCCTGATCGCGGATGAACCGACCACGGCGCTGGATGTCACCATTCAGGCCCAGATTCTCGAACTTCTTGCCGAGTTGAAAGAAAGCGAAGGCATGGGGCTGTTGTTTATCACCCATGATCTGGCCATCGTGCGGCGTATCGCTGACCGGGTTTGCGTGATGAAGGATGGCGAGATCGTTGAAAGCGGTCCTGCCGAGGAGATTTTCTCGAGCCCGCAACATCCCTATACTCAGAAATTGCTCGCAGCCGAGCCCTCTGGGCAACCTGCCGCCGTGCCCGAAGGCGCCGAGGAATTGGTCCGAACCTCGGGTCTCAAGGTCTGGTTCCCGATCCAGAAGGGGCTGTTGAAGCGCACCGTTGGGCATGTGAAGGCGGTCAATCCGACCTCCATTTCCGTCCGGGCAGGGGAAACCCTTGGCATCGTCGGGGAAAGCGGCTCTGGCAAGACGACCCTGGCGCTGGCCATCATGCGGTTGATTGCGTCGGAGGGTGAGGTGCGATTTCGCGGCGATGACCTGCGACAATGGTCAACGCGGGATCTGCGGCGCCTGCGCAAGGACATGCAGATCGTGTTTCAGGATCCCTTCGGCTCTCTCAGCCCGCGGATGACCTGCGCACAGATCATTTCCGAAGGTCTGGCAATCCATAAGGTCGATCAGCATCGCGACACCCGCGAGTTGGTGGCTGAGGTGATGGTGGAGGTGGGCCTAGACCCAGCGGCGATGGACCGCTACCCGCACGAGTTTTCGGGCGGACAGCGGCAACGCATCGCCATTGCCCGTGCCATGGTGCTGCGGCCGCGGCTGGTGGTGCTGGATGAGCCGACATCGGCGCTGGACATGACGGTTCAGGTGCAGATCGTCGATCTGTTGCGCGATCTGCAGACGCGCTATGGGTTGGCCTATCTGTTCATTTCACACGATCTGAACGTCGTGCGCGCCATGTCGCACAAGATGATCGTGATGAAACAGGGCGACGTGGTGGAAGCCGGGGAGGCAGACGCGCTGTTTGAAGACCCCCGGGAGGAGTACACCCGCCAGCTTCTTGCGGCGACGCGCTGAGCGGCGGAAACGGATACCGGCAAACAGGGGCCTCGCGGCCCCATCACCCGTATCAGATCGCGGAGCTGTGCCCTGCCTGGCTCAGGTCATAGGCATCCAGACTGCGGGCGATCATCCGGGTTAGGGGTCTCGCACGCTCCGGGATCGACAGCTCTTCCTGCGACAGCTCCACCATGTTCGGAAATGCACGGGCTGTATCTTCCAGCAACTCCCGCAGCCGCTGCGTGGAAATGGAGAATTTGCCCAGGATTTCTTCGGCGCTGATCCTGAAATCGCACATCAGCGATTCGATCATGCGACCCCGCAACTTGTCTTCTCCCTGAAAGACATGTCCGCGCGCGGTTGCAAACTGACCCGTCGCTATCGCCTTTGCGTGGTCCGCGGTGCCGGGGGCGTTCTGGGCGTAGCCCTGCGGGAAGCGCGAGATTGCCGAGGCGCCGATGCCGATCAGAACGTCGGCGGGATCCTCGGTATAGCCTTGGAAATTCCGTTTGAGCCGCCCAGAAGTCTGAGCCTTGACCAGACTGCCGTCCGGCCTTGCAAAATGGTCGATGCCAATTTCGCGGTAGCCGTCCCACAGGAACAGGCGCCGGGCGGTATCAAAAAGATCCAGCCGATTTTCGGGCGTCGGCAGGGTATCCGTAGGAATCATGGTCTGGCGCCGCGCCATCCAGGGCACATGCGCATATCCAAACAGGGCGACCCGATCCGGTGAGAGGGACAACAGTTTCTGCGCGCTGTCGGTGATCCGCTCCGGCGTCTGATGTGGCAGCCCGAACAGGATGTCAGCATTGATACTGTGGATTCCCCGCGCGCGCAGCATTTCGAAGGTTTCATGCGTCAACTCATAGCTTTGCAGCCGCCCGATTGCGTTCTGGATGGTGGCGTCGAAATCCTGCACTCCGATCGAGGCCCGGTTCATGCCTGCCTCGGCCAGGGCATCCAGCCGCGCCGCGTCGCATTCGTTCGGATCAATCTCGACCGAAAACTTGGTGCCAAGGGCCCATGGCGCCAGATCGGCCTGCGCGGCGGCCAGATCACGAATCATATCGGGTGATAGCAGCGTCGGTGTGCCACCGCCCCAATGCAGCCGGGACAGGCTAACACCTTCGGGGAGGTGCGATTTCAGCAGCGCGATTTCGGCCTTGAGCGTGTCGAGATAGGCCCTGACCGGGGCGTCTGACTGGGTGCCCTGTGTGCGGCAGGCGCAGAACCAGCACAGCCTGCGGCAGAAAGGCACATGCACATAAAGCGAGATCTGACTGCCAGGCGCGATATCTCTTAGCCAGCCTGAGAAAACACTGGCATTTACGCCGCCTGCAAAGTGCGGCGCCGTGGGGTAGCTGGTATAGCGCGGCACTTTAGCATCGAATAATCCGAGGCTTGCCAATTGTGATTTCTGTTTCATCGGACTATCGTAAATCGTGTACGAGTAACTAGACTTTGACCCAGATCAAGCGGGACACGCCATGACAGCCCCCACGATTTCATCTTTCAACTGTGGTGATTGCCCGATCAGGCATCGCGCGGTCTGTGCGCGCTGCGATTCGGATGAATTGGAAGAGTTGGATGCCATCAAATACTACCGGACCTATGAGGCGGGGCGCCCGATTATCTGGTCCGGCGACTCAATGAATTTTGTCGGTTCGGTGGTTTCCGGCATCGCGACCCTGACCCAGACAATGGAAGATGGTCGTACCCAGATGGTCGGTATTCTCCTGCCCAGCGATTTTGTCGGACGCCCTGGGCGCGATGGCGCGGCCTATAACGTGGTCGCCACAACCGAAGTGGTGATGTGCTGTTTCCGCAAGAAACCCTTTGAAGAACTGATGGCGCGTACGCCACATATCGCGCACCGCCTGCTTGAAATGACGCTGGATGAACTGGACGCCGCGCGGGAATGGATGCTGGTACTGGGCCGCAAGACTGCCCGGGAAAAGATCGCCAGCCTGCTATCGATCATTGCCCGCCGGGATGCGTCTCTGACTCCCGCAGGCGCGAAGGATCGGATGGTGTTTGATCTGCCGCTCACGCGGGAGGCAATGGCAGACTACCTTGGCCTGACCCTTGAAACCGTCAGCCGCCAGATGTCGGCACTGAAAAAGGATGGCGTGATCGAGCTCGAAGGCAAGCGGCACGTGACCGTACCCGACATGGGGCGCCTGCTGGAAGAAGCGGGCGACGATAGTGACGGTGGTTTCCTCGGCTGAGATCCACGCTGTGCGCAATCAACGCGTGCATATTGGACAGGGGCGAAACAGGTGCAGATCTGTCCGCCCCTTTTTCGTGTCAGCTTTGCAAGATCTCTTCTCCGGTGCTGCTTTTCAGCCACTCCGCCACCTGATTGACTGCAGCTGCCGAGCCCCGGCCGGGCAGGCGCCACAGGCGCAGGGCATCCGGCAGTGTAACGTTGGTGGCAAAGGGCGCAACCAACCGTCCTGATTGCAGCAAAGGCGCCAAAAGGGCGGCGTGGCCGATCAGCACTCCGGCACCGTTCAGGGTTTCCTCTACCGCAAGGGCATAGAGCGAATAGACCGGTCCGCGTGGCGTCACCCTCTCACTGAGATCCACTGCAGTCAGCCAATGCATCCAGTCCCGGTCCCATGTGGTGTCAGTCAGGCAGGGCACATTTCGCAGATCCTCGGGCCGCGAAAGCTGTGCGGCCAGATTGGGGGCGCAGACTGGAAATATGACATCTCGTTCCACTGGCTGCCCCTGTGACGGGTCGAAGAACAGGCACAGATCATAAGGCGTGCGTTTCAGGTTGGGCGGTGTTTCCAGCGCGGTGACCGAAATGGCAACCTCGGGCATGGCCTGCCGCAGGGCGGGCAAACGTGGGGACAACCAGAACTGCGCGACCGAGGGTAGGGTGGCGATATGCACTACCGCCGGGGCCGCTTCATCCCGCAGGGTTTGCACCGCCCCGGCCAGTTGATCAAAGGCGGCGGTAAATTCGGGCAGCGCGCGCGCGCCCGGCGCGGTCAGCTTCACTGCCTTGGCCCGGCGATGAAACAGCGGCGCCCCAAGCGCATCTTCCAGCGTCTTGATATGCGCCGATACCGCCCCTGGCGTGACGCCAAGCTCCTGCGCTGCGGCGGCAAAACTACCGAGCCGGGCAGCAGCCTCGAAGGCGCGCAAGGCGGTCAGGGGCAGGGATCTGGGACGGGGCGGAGAGACGTTCATGAAATAAGGCCTAGATTTTCTAACCCTAATTTTTCGCAAAACTGGTTTGTGCACAAGGGGGCACGGCGGCTTCACTGAGGCAACGCAATAGATCCGCAACAGGGATGATCCACATGACTGATCCGGCAAAACAACGCCTTGCACAGCGCCCTTGGGTGCCAGCGGCGTGCGAGGCCCATGTGCAGGAGATTGCACAGCAGACTGCCGCTGCAACGACCGAGAGGCTGTCAGGGCGGATCGATGCGCTGATCCGGCGCAATGCGGAAATCCACGATGAAGAGTGTTTCAACCTCAACCCAGCCACCAACGTGATGAACCCGGCTGCCGAGGCGGTGTTGTCGTCCGGGCTCGGCAGTCGACCGTCGCTGGGCTATCCTGGCGACAAATATGAAATGGGGCTGGAGGCCATTGAGGAGATCGAGGTGATCGCCGCCGAATTGGCCGCCGAGGTGTTTCAGGCGGCCTATGCCGAGGTTCGGGTTGGCTCCGGCGCGCTCGCCAATCTTTATGGTTTCATGGCTCTGACGCAGCCGGGGGACAGTATCATCGCGCCGCCCGCCACCGTGGGTGGACATGTGACGCACCATGATGCGGGCTGTGCGGGGCTTTACGGGTTGAAAACACATCCGGCGCCAGTGCACGCGGATGGCTACACTGTGGATCTGGATGGCTTGCGCCGTATGGCGCATGAGGTGCAGCCAAGCCTGATCACCATTGGCGGCAGTCTGAACCTCTTTCCGCACCCGGTGGCAGAGGTCCGCGCCATCGCAGATGAGGTCGGCGCGAAGGTGCTGTTCGACGCGGCGCATCAATGCGGCATCATCGCGGGTGGCGCCTGGGCCAATCCGCTGCAAGAGGGCGCGCATCTGATGACGATGAGCACCTATAAAAGCCTTGGCGGACCGGCCGGGGGGCTTATTGTCACCAATGACGCGGCGGTTGCCGAGCGGCTTGATGCCATCGCCTTTCCGGGGATGACGGCCAATTTTGACGCGGCCAAGACAGCGGCGCTGGCGGTCAGCCTTCTGGATTGGATCGACTATGGCCCCGCCTACGCAAAGGCTATGATCGACCTGGCGCAGGCGCTGGCGGATGAATTGGAAAAGCTTGGATTGCCAGTGTTCAAGGGCGCAGGAAAGGCAACCCAATCGCATCAGTTCGCGGTCGAGGCCGCTGGATTCGGTGGTGGGCAGGCAGCATCCAAAACCCTGCGGAAAGCCGGGTTCCTGGCCTGTGGGATCGGCCTGCCAATTGCCGAGGTGCCGGGTGACATGAACGGTCTGCGCATCGGAACGCCCGAATTGGTGCGCCGGGGTGTCACGCCTGCGGATGCACCGGAACTGGCGGCGCTGATCGCGCAGGGGCTGACCGGGAACGATCCCGCAGCCGTGGCACCGCGCACCCGCGCGATGCGGGCACGGTTCCAGGGCATGCATTACGTGCGGGCGTGACCTCGCAGGGCTTCGCAGCTAAGCTGCCTGAAACAGGGGAGAAATCATATGCACTTCGAAAGTCTGATCGGAATGCTGATCATCGGCGCCCTTGCAGGGTGGCTGTCAGGCAAGATCATGCAGGGACGCGGGTTTGGCGTCATTGGCAATATCATCGTGGGGATCGTTGGCGCCTTTCTGGCGGGGGCAATCTTCCCAGCTCTTGGTTTTGCCGTTGGCGGCGGGGTGCTGGCCTCGGTGATCCACGCCACCATCGGCGCGGTGATTCTATTATTTGTCATAGGGTTGATCCGAAAAGCACGCTGAGCCAGCCCTACGACAGAACGAAAAAAGGCGCCCCTGATCGGGCGCCTTTTGTTTGCGTCGTTTCTTTGCCGACCACGAGTGGCCAGTCGGTGAAATCAGTGGGCCATAAAGACTGGAACGGTCGCTTTTTCCAGCATGTTGCGGGTCGCGCCGCCCAGAATCGCCTCGCGGAAACGGGAGTGGCCGTAGGCGCCCATCACGATCATATCCGCACCGGTATCGGTGGCATGACGGTTCAGGATGTCCGAGACCCGTGGCATCGTCTTGCTGAGTACGTCGATTTCGCATTTTACGCCATGGCGCGAGAGCATCTGCGCCAGCATCCCGCCGGGATCGGACCGTTCCGGGCTGTGCTGCGGCGGGTCGATGACGACAATGCGGGCCACCTCGGCGCCTTCGAGGAAGGGCAGCGCCTTGCGGATCGCGGTCATGGCCTCGATGCTTTCGTTCCAAGCCAGCAGCACGGTTTTCGGCTGGGTGATCGGCTCGGCGTCATCCGGCACCACCAGAACCGGGGTGCGTCCTTCAAACAGGGCCGCTTCGACCACGGGCTCTGCCTCTACGCCGATGCCTTCGCCGTAGGGTTTGCCGAGCACCACCAGATCCGAGAATCGCGCATGATGCGCTACGTGGCGGCCCAGATCGGCCACCGGCGCGATGGCGATATCGGTCGAAAAGGGCGTGCCGCTGCGCTCCATGACCTCTGCGGCGTGGGTTTGGACCTCTGCGGCTTCTTCCTGTGCCCGTACCATGGCTTCCTGGATGATCATGGCATTGGCACCGGCGTAGTAGTACCCCGTTTGGGTCCGGTCCACGCCAAGGCACAGAACCTCGGTATGGCCGGAAAAATGCTCTGCCAGAGCGGCGGCCTGAGCCAGTGGAGCTGTGGCGGTGTTCTGGTCAGTCAGAACGGATAAGAAGGTTTTGTAGGTCATTGTCATCCCTTGGTGGAAATAGCGCAAAATCCCCAGAAGGGACCGCGTTTCAATGGCTGTGCCATAAATGATGTGTCACACTTGTTTGGCAATTGTCTTGATGCAGATCAATGCATGGAAGCGGCGCGTTCTGCATCACAAACTCGGTCTAAAAAGGTCCCGCGTGGCGGAAGAATCGCGCGGTACATGTTAAAGGGACGCAAGATGTCTAATTATCTCAAGCTGATAGCGCTTGGTCTGGTCACGCTCTTTGCGATGATCGGGATCAACTATGCGCGCGATCTGGCTTACCAGGTGCACGCGATCATCGTGATGCTCGTGGCTGGTGGGCTTTTCCTCTACACACTTCGCAAGACGGATGAGCCGGTACCGGCGACCGGCAATCTGGAGCACGAATATTTCGATAGCGTCGTGCGCTACGGGGTCATTGCCACCGCCTTTTGGGGCGTTGTTGGTTTTCTGGCGGGCACGTTTATTGCCTTCCAGCTGGCCTTTCCGGTTCTGAACTTCGATTGGGCGCAGGGCTTTGCCAACTTTGGCCGTCTGCGTCCGCTGCACACCTCGGCGGTGATCTTCGCCTTCGGGGGCAACGCGCTTCTGGCAACCTCTTTCTATGTCGTTCAGCGCACCTCCGCGGCGCGGCTTTGGGGCGGCAACTTGGCGTGGTTCGTGTTCTGGGGCTATCAGCTGTTCATCGTTCTGGCCGCGACCGGCTATGTTCTGGGCGGGACCCAGTCCAAGGAATACGCCGAGCCGGAATGGTATGTTGACCTGTGGCTGACCATCGTATGGGTCGCCTATCTTGCTGTCTTCCTTGGCACGCTGATCAAGCGGAAAGAGCCGCATATCTACGTCGCCAACTGGTTCTACCTGGCCTTCATCGTGACCGTCGCGATGCTGCACGTGGTCAACAACCTGACCATCCCGGTCTCCATCTGGGGGTCCAAATCGGTCATCGTCTGGCCCGGCGTGCAGGATGCGATGGTGCAGTGGTGGTATGGCCACAACGCGGTGGGCTTCTTCCTGACCGCTGGCTTCCTCGGCATGATGTACTATTTCATCCCGAAACAGGCCGAACGCCCCGTGTTCAGCTACAAACTGTCGATCATCCACTTCTGGGCGCTGATCTTCATCTACATCTGGGCTGGTCCGCACCACCTGCACTACACCGCGCTGCCTGACTGGGCCTCGACCCTTGGCATGGTGTTCTCGATCGTGCTGTGGATGCCGTCCTGGGGTGGTATGATCAACGGTCTGATGACCCTGTCGGGTGCCTGGGACAAGCTGCGCACCGACCCCGTCATCCGCATGATGGTGATCTCGGTCGGTTTCTACGGCATGTCCACCTTCGAAGGTCCGATGATGTCGATCCGCGCCGTGAACTCGCTGTCGCACTACACCGACTGGACCATCGGTCACGTACACTCCGGCGCTCTTGGCTGGAATGGCATGATCACCTTCGGTGCCCTCTACTTCCTGGTGCCGGTTCTGTGGAAACGTGAGCGTCTCTACTCGCTGCAGATGGTGTCCTGGCACTTCTGGCTCGCCACCATCGGTATCGTTCTCTATGCCGCCTCCATGTGGGTGACCGGCATCATGGAAGGCCTGATGTGGCGCGAAGTGGATGCGAATGGCTTCCTTGTGAACTCCTTTGCCGACACTGTGGCTGCAAAGCTTCCGATGTATGTGGTGCGCGGTCTGGGCGGGGTCATGTACCTCACCGGTGCGATCATCATGTGCTACAACCTCATCATGACCGTCCGTCGGGCGCCGGCCAAAGAAGCCAGCCTGTCGGTCTCGGTCCCGGCTGAATAAGGAGGGCCGGACAATGGCAATTCTCGACAAACATAAAATCCTCGAGACCAACGCGACCCTCCTTCTGGTGTGCAGCTTCCTGGTTGTGACCATCGGTGGTCTGGTGCAGATCGCACCGCTGTTCTGGCTGGAAAACACCATCGAAGAGGTGGAGGGCATGCGTCCCTACACCCCGCTGGAGATGGCTGGTCGCGAAGTCTACATCCGTGAAGGCTGCTATGTGTGCCACAGCCAGATGATCCGCCCCATGCGGGACGAGGTCGAACGCTATGGTCACTACTCGCTGGCGGCGGAATCGATGTACGATCACCCGTTCCAGTGGGGTTCCAAGCGGACCGGGCCGGATCTGGCCCGCGTCGGTGGCCGCTACTCGGATGAGTGGCACGTGGACCACCTGCGCAATCCGCAGTCGGTGGTGCCGGAATCGGTGATGCCCAAATATGGCTTCCTTGAGCGGACCATGCTGGACGGCAAATACATCGGTGACATCATGGCCACCAATGCGATCCTGGGCGTGCCCTACACCGACGAGATGGTCGAAGCCGCGCAAGCCGACTTCATGGCGCAAGCGGATCCCGACAGCGATTACGACGGTCTGATGGAGCGCTATGGCGAAGACATCAATGTGCGTAACTTTGATGGCCAGCCGGGTGTTTCCGAAGCGGACGCTCTGATCGCCTATCTGCAGATGCTGGGGACTCTGGTCGACTTCTCGACCTTCACCCCGGATGCAAGCCGCTAAGCGGGAGGGACAGATGGAAGAATACACACTCCTGCGGCAGTTCGCAGACAGCTGGATGCTGCTGATGCTGTTCGCTTTCTTCATCGGGGTCGTTGTCTGGGTGTTCCGCCCAGGCAGCAACCGGGTCTACCGCGACACGGCAGATATCCCCTTCCGGCATGACGACAAACCCGCCCCAGCAAAGGGTAAAGCCAAGGAGGCGCGGACATGAGTAAGAAACCACAAAAGTTCGATAGCGATCCGAAGACAACCGGCCATCAATGGGACGGGATCGAAGAGTTCGACAATCCGATGCCGCGCTGGTGGCTCTACACCTTCTACCTCTGCATCATCTGGGGCATTGGTTACACCATCGCCTATCCGGCATGGCCGATGATCAACTCGGCCACGGCCGGGGTACTGGGCTGGTCGACCCGTGCAGATGTGGCCAGTGAAATCGCGGCCGTGGAAGAGGCAAACGCCCCGACCAATGCCAAGCTGGTCGAAACCGACCTGACCGAGATTTCGGCAGACCCGGATCTGAATGCCTATGCTGTGTCGGCTGGCTCCGCCGTGTTCAAGACCTGGTGTGCCCAGTGTCACGGATCTGGCGCTGCAGGTGCCAAGGGTTATCCCAACCTGCTGGACGACGACTGGCTTTGGGGTGGTTCGGTGGAAGACATCCACGCGACTGTGGCCCACGGCATCCGCAACGAGGACAGCGACGATGCGCGCTACTCCGCGATGCCTGCCTTTGGCCGGGATGAGCTGCTCGAAGCCGAAGAGATCGATCAGGTCGTGAACTACGTTATGTCCCTGTCGGGCGAAGCGCAGGATGCCTCCAAAGTCGAAGCAGGCGCTGTTGTTTTTGAAGACAACTGTTCGTCCTGCCACATGGAAGACGGCACCGGTGATCGCGCTCAGGGCGCTCCGAACCTGGCCGATGCGATCTGGCTCTATGGCGGCGATTACGACACGCTGACGGAGACCGTGACCAATGCGCGTTACGGTGTGATGCCGGCCTGGAACCTCCGCCTCAGCGAGGCCGAGATCCGCGCGGTTACCGCCTATGTGCACCAGCTGGGTGGCGGCGAATAAGACCGGGTTCCACAGCAAATATCGGAACACGTAAAAGGGCCGCCCAACGGGTGGCCCTTTTCATTTTGCCCTTGCTCGGGCTGCTTGGTCATGCCGGTTCAGGGGCCTGCCCTGTGGGGGGCGACCGTGCGCCTAGTCTGGCTGCTCAGCATGATCGCCGCAAGGATCAGGGCGCACGCGATGGCCTGCGCCAGAGAGATCCGCTCTCCAAAGGCGATGACACCCACCGCGAACATGGTTGGCAGTTCAATGCTGCCAATGACAGCGGTGCGCGCGGCGCCGATCATCGGGCTGCAGACGGAATAGACCAACTGCGGCACCAGTGCCGTGCCAAGGCTGATCCCCAGCAACAAAAGCCAGCCTTCGCCGCCGTTGGGGACCATTGCAGCCGCATCCGTCGTCATCACCAGCGGCAAGAGGCCCAGAACGGATCCTAACGAAACCGCCGCGATCCGGGCCAAAGGCGGAAGAACGGTCAGCCGGTAGACCAGCACGGTGATGCCAAATCCAAACCCCAAGGGCGCCGCCAGAGAAATCGCCAGGGCTGGCAGCGCGGCAGAAGGGACCGCACCCGGGCCGCTGGCAATTGTCGCGGCAACCACGCTCAGACCGGCGGCCCAGACGGCGCGCAGGGGCGGTCTGTCGCGAAACAGCACCCAGGCGATCAGCAGCGTGAACACCGGGTAGGTCATGTAAAGAACCCCGACCACGGATACTGGCGCGCTGCGCAGGGCGCTGACATATCCAATCCAGCCAAGCCCCATCAGTGCCCCGGCCGCCATCCCCCACAGGATTGCGCGGGCTTTGTCCCGGTGCAGGAACAGCAGCGGCGAGAGGACCACGGCTGCCAGGGTGAATCGGTAAAAGGCGATGATATGGGGCGGCATGCCCTGTTCGGTCAGGCTACGGGCAAAGAACGGCAGCGCTCCAAAGCAGAGCGAAGCAAACAGCACGCCCGCGCTGGCCAGAACAAGCGAGGGGGCGGCAGGAAGCGGGCTGGAAGAGCGATCTGACATCCAAAGCCGATAGCACCGGTTTGGAATTCCGGCAAGAATTCCACGGTGGCCTGCTGCGGGCCCAGTCAGAGCTGCGCAGCCGGGCGGCAGTTTCTGTCCAATTGGGCGCCTTTAGTTTGCGTGACTTGATCCGTGTCAAATCGCGTTGGGCTGTCGCGTGCTTATATCGTTTCAAAGAGAAACAGGCCCTGCAGGGCGATAGGCATCAGGGTGATGCTTGCCTGCCGGGTCCTTCGCATCCCGCCGGTACCGACGTGCTGGTTAGGCGGGTACAGGCGTCGGCTTTTCGATCTGTTCGCGCGTTTCCTGAAAAGCCGACGCTTTTTCTTCCTAGATTTTCTGCGGGTCGATGCAGCGGGTGCGCCGCGCTGGTTGGCTGATGCGCCGTGTAAGCCAGGCTTTGATCCGGCCAAGGCGGCTCCGTGGCTGGGACAGCGGTTTGGCGGGTGGCATATCCCGCAGGCGCGCGCAGTCTAGGCGGGTCGCGGTGAATACGGTGCGTGCGTAGATGTCGGTCAGCATTTCGATGCCTCCTGAGTTTGAACATGTCCGGTACTGTTGCGCCAAAACGCGTTTCATGCGACTCAGGAAAAAAGTCACTATGTAAGTCAGGATTACATATGGAGTGGTTTAGCCTACCGCCTCTGGCTGCGCTCAGAGCCTTTTCTGCCTTTGCCGAAACGTCGAATGTGGTGAAGGCAGGGGCGGCGCTGAATGTCAGCCACGCTGCCATTAGCCAACAGCTCAGGGCGCTGGAACGCCATATGGGCGTGGCGCTTCTGGACCGCAGTGGCCGGGCGCTGCGGCTGACGCGCGAGGGGGAGCATCTGGCGCGCGGACTGCAACTGGGGTTCAGTGCGATTCAGACAGCGGTTCAGGACCTGACCGTTTCTGGCGCGCAGCGGCCGTTACATGTCAGTTGCACGCCGATGTTTGCCGCCCAGTGGCTTATGCCGCGCCTTGCAGAGTTCCGCGCCCTGCATCCGGAGGTGGATATGGTTCTGGACCCAAGTGGCGAATTGGTCGAACTGACGCCGGGCGGGATCGACATTGCGCTGCGTTATGGTTCTGGCGATTGGTCCGGGTTGGCGGCTGAGATGTTGCTGCAATCGCCGATGTCCGTGGTTGCGGCGCCGGATCTACTTGATGGGCGCAGCGTGTCTTCGCCGCAGGACCTACTCGATTTTCCTTGGCTTGAGGAATTGGGAACCACGGAGGCGGCCAAATGGCTTGTCTCCCGTGGTGTCGTCGACGCCCTACGTGGCCCCCGGGTCCGGCTGCCTGGAAATCTGCTGATGGAGGCGGTGCGCGGCGGGCAGGGCGCGGCGGTCAGCGTGCGCGCCTTTGTCGAAGAGGACATCAGGGCAGGGCGGCTGGTGGACCTGTTCACAGAGGACGACACGCGCGGTTATCACATCGTGACCCGGCCCGGCGTGTTGCGGTCGCAGGCCCGCAAATTCATCGCCTGGCTCAGGAAGCACCGGCAGGTTCCTAGGGAGTTGGCGCAGGATGACACCGGAGATAACTGACCGGCGGGACAACACAATTTTGTGAAGCAGCGCACGTCGGTCCGCCGATCCCGGTTGCGCGCCTATGATCCCTTGGTCACAGAGACGTTTGCAGATGCGGAGACGTGCAAAAAGGTCGCGTTGCGCATCCATATAAGGTCGCTGACAACCGTTTCAGACGTATGTCGTCAACCTATCACGGTATGTGGTGGCCGGTTTTTTTGACGTGACCAAAGGGTGGCAGGACGCTGGCAAAGATATTTGTCCGATATCCTTTTTGATCCACGTCAAAGCTGTGCTGCGCCGCATCTGTGAGAACGCAAGACAAAGAGCAAATTCAGTGGAGTGAGTCCGTGAGCGATTCCGATCCCGCCCCAAGCCTTTATGCCGCCAGGGAGCCGATTTTCCCAAGGCGCGTATCGGGCATGTTCCGCAATCTCAAATGGTATCTGATGGCCGTGATGCTGGGCATCTACTACATCACGCCGTGGATCCGTTGGGACCGGGGGCCGTCGTTGCCCGATCAGGCGGTGCTGCTGGATCTTGCCAATCGCCGCTTCTATTTCTTCTGGATCGAAATCTGGCCGCATGAATTCTATTTCGTGGCCGGTCTTCTGATCATGGCGGGGCTGGGCCTCTTCCTGTTCACCTCGGCGCTGGGCCGGGTCTGGTGTGGCTATGCCTGCCCGCAAACTGTCTGGACCGACCTGTTCATTCTTGTGGAACGCTGGATCGAGGGTGACAGGAACGCCCGCCTGCGTCTGCACCGTCAGAAAAAGATGGATTTCCGCAAGGCGCGGCTGCGTGTCACCAAATGGGTGGCCTGGTTCCTGATCGGTCTGGCAACCGGCGGTGCCTGGATCTTCTATTTCTCCGATGCCCCGACACTGCTGCACGATCTGGTGACGCTGCAGGCGCACCCCATCGCCTATACCACCATGTTGGTGCTGACCCTGACCACCTTCTTCTTTGGTGGCTTTGCGCGCGAACAGATCTGCATCTACGCCTGCCCCTGGCCGCGTATTCAGGCGGCGATGATGGATGAGGACACGCTGACCGTCGGCTATCGTGAGTGGCGGGGTGAGCCGCGCGGCAAGCATCGCAAATCAGCCGAGTCGCAGGAAATGGGCGATTGCATCGACTGCATGGCCTGCGTCAACGTCTGTCCGATGGGTATCGACATCCGGGATGGCCAGCAACTGGAGTGCATCACCTGCGCCCTGTGCATCGACGCCTGTGACGATGTCATGGCCAAGATCGGCAAGCCGCGGGGCCTCATCGACTATATGGCGCTGTCGGACGAGGCAAACGAACGCGCTGGTCAGCCACCGCGCAGCGTCTGGAAACATATCCTGCGTCCACGCACGATCATGTATACCTCGCTCTGGGCTGTTGTTGGCTTTGCGCTGGTGTTTGCTTTGTTCATCCGCCCGGATATCGATCTGACCGTCGCACCGGTCCGCAACCCGACCTTCGTTACCCTGTCGGATGGCTCCGTCCGCAACACCTATGATGTGCGCCTGCGCAACAAGCATGGGGAGCCGCGCCAGTTCGAGCTGTCGATCAAGGGTGAGCCGGAAATGCGGATCCAGCTGGAAGGCACGCCCTATGCCTCGGTTCAGGTGCCTGCCGACACCGCCTTCCTGCAACGGGTTTATATTGTTACCCCTAAGGGAGCGCCTGCGTCCGGAGCCGAGTCGACCCCGGTCCGGATCTGGGTCGAAGACCTCAACAGCGGCGAGCGTGCCTACAAGGATACGACCTTCAACGGGAAAGGAAACTGAACCATGGCGGCAGACAAACCCCAGCGTGAGTTCACTGGTCGCCATGCGCTGATGGTGTTCGGCGGCGCTTTCACGGTCATCATCGGCGTCAATATTGCGCTGGCGGTCAATGCTGTGAAAACCTTTCCTGGTCTGGAGGTGAAGAACTCCTACACCGCCAGCCAGGAGTTCGATGCCCGTCGCACTGCCCAAGAGGCTCTGGGCTGGTCGGTCTATGCCTCGGCTCAGGACGGTCAGGTAAAGCTTGAGATCACCGATCGGGATGGCAACCCGGTCGAAGTGGCCAAGCTGACGGCCACTTTGGGCCGGGCAACCCACGTGAAGGACGACCAGAACCCTGATTTCCAGTTCAACGGCCAGGCTTATGTCGCGCCTGCCAAACTGGGCGCTGGGAACTGGAATATCCGGATGGTGGCGCGGGCCCAGAATGGCACTGAGTTCACTCAGCGGGTCATCCTGCACGTGGCAAAAGGGTAACGCAGATGACGGCTCCGATGCGTCCTCAGATGGCAGTGTGCCCGGGCTGCGTTGCGGCGCCGTCTGGAGCTGTGGAACAGGCTCCGACAGACGCACGGCTGGCCTTGTCCCTGCCGTCAATCCACTGTCAGGGCTGCATTTCCGCGGTCGAGCGCGGGCTGAACGCCCATCCGGGCGTAAAATCGGCGCGGGTTAACCTGACCCTGAAACGGGCTCTGATCGAAGCGCAGCCAGATGTACACGCCGCCGATCTGATCCCGGTGCTCGAAAATCTGGGGTATGAGGCGCATGAGCTGGATGTGACCGCCCTTGCGGCAACCCAGAACGATACCGCAGGCCGGGATCTGCTGATGCGGCTGGCGGTTGCGGGCTTTGCTTCGATGAACGTCATGTTGCTGTCGATCTCTGTCTGGTCCGGAGCTTCGGACGCGACGCGGGACATGTTCCACTGGATCTCGGCGGCGATCACCTTTCCGGCGATCATTTTCTCGGCGCAGCCTTTCTTCAAGAACGCCTGGAGCGCACTGAAGGTCGGGCGCCTCAATATGGATGTGCCCATTGTCCTCGCTCTGGTTCTGGCGCTGGTGACCTCGCTTTGGGAAACCTCGCTGTCGGGGGAACATGCCTATTTCGATGCAGCGCTGACGCTGACCTTTTTCCTGTTGGCAGGCCGTTATCTGGACTATCGCACCCGTGCCGTGGCGCGGTCGGCAGCGCAGGAGCTTGCGGCGCTTGAGGTGCCTCGCGCGATCCGGCTGCTGGACGGTCAGGAATATGAGGTCCCTGTCGCCGATCTGGCCATCGGCGATCTGATCTTGGTGCGTCCCGGCGGGCGTATGCCGGTGGACGGGGAAGTGACCGATGGGCATTCGGAACTGGACCGGTCCCTGCTGACAGGGGAAACGCTGCCAGTCTTTGCCGGTCCCGGCACCGGGGTTTCGGCGGGCGAGGTGAACCTGACCGGGCCACTGACCATTCGCGCAACGGCGGTGGGGGAGGATACCTCTCTGCATCGCATGGCCGATCTGGTGGCGATCGCCGAGTCGGGCCGCTCGCGTTATACATCGCTGGCCGACAAGGCCGCCAAACTCTATGCGCCCGGGGTGCACATCCTGTCGGCGCTCGCCTTTGTGGGCTGGTATCTTTACACCTTTGATGTGCGCACGGCGCTGAACATCGCTGCGGCGGTTCTGATCATCACCTGTCCCTGTGCGCTGGGCCTTGCGGTGCCTGCGGTGACCACCGCAGCCTCGGGACGGCTGTTCAAGAAGGGCATGCTGATCAAGCATTCCACTGCGTTGGAACGGCTTGCAGGCGTGGATACCGTTGTCTTTGACAAGACCGGGACCCTGACGGCTGGCACACCCCAGTTGGTCAATCTGGACGAGATGGCGCAATCCGATCTGGAAATCGCGCTGGCACTGGCCGCGCCCTCAGCGCATCCGCTGTCGGTGGCGCTGGCACGTGCCGCGCGGGAGGCCGGGATCACTCCGGCAGAGGTTTCTGGGCTGAAAGAGGTGCCGGGCTACGGCACTGAAGGCATCTACCAAGGCCGCCGCGTGCGGTTGGGCCGAGCGGCTTGGGTTGGCGCCGCGCAGGGCAGCCAGACGGCTGCCTGGCTTGATACCGGTGATGGCAATCCGCGCGGTTTCCTGTTCACTGATGCGCTGCGTCCCGGCGCGGCCGAAGCGGTGCGTGCGCTGCAGGCGGCGGGTAAGGACGTGTTGCTGATTTCGGGCGATACCACCGGCGCGGTGGAGGCGCTGGCGAAGCGGCTCGGCATCGAAAAATGGGTGGCCGAGGCGCTGCCAGAGGATAAGGCTGGGCGCATCCGCATGCTTGCAGGGCAGGGGCGCAAGGTGCTGATGGTCGGGGACGGTCTGAACGACACTGCGGCCCTCGCGGCAGCGCATGTGTCGATCTCGCCAGCCTCGGCGCTGGATGCGGCGCGGGTGGCCTCGGATATCGTGCTATTGGGGCAAGATCTGGAACCCATCGCCGATGCCTGCACCGTGGCGCAAAAGGCGATCCGCCGGATCCGCGAGAATTTCCGCCTTGCCACCCTTTACAACGTGATCGCGGTGCCTTTGGCTGTGGCAGGGCTGGCAACGCCGCTGATCGCGGCGCTGGCGATGTCCAGCTCTTCGATCACCGTATCGCTGAACGCGCTGCGTCTAAAATCCTGAGCTGAGAAAGTCCGCAAGATGAGCGTCCTGTCCTATCTGATCCCGATTTCTCTGATCCTGGGCGGCGCGGCGCTTGTTGCCTTTATCTACACCGTGCGGTCGAACCAGTATGACGATCCCGAAGGCGATGCTCGGCGCATCCTGAGCGATGAATGGGATGATCACCCGAAACCCTGACCCGTGGCGCTGTGCAAGATCACACAAAAGAAAAGGCCCCGTCGTCCGGGGCCTTTGTCGTTTCTGGTGGTCTGGTGCCTTGTCCCTTGCATGGGGCAAGGGGGTCAGGAGGCGGGTCCCAATGTATCGCAGGTCACGTTGCGGGCCTGTAGGCGCCGACAAGCCAGTTCTGCGCTTTCCTTGCTCATGCCAAGAAAGTTGGCTTCAAACCCCAATCTGGATTTGGACACCTTGCGCAGCGAGCCATTGAGCGTTTCCATTTCCGACAGGGCCGTGCGCAGCAGGACCTTTTCCGCTTCATACCGGTTGGTGTAGCGGCCCACGTTGATACCCCAATAGCGCCCCCCGGAGGTCGAAAGACGGGTGACAACAACCGGTTCCGGCTCGGCGGCGGTCTCTGCCTTTGCCAATCTGGCCGGGCGGGCGACGGGGCGCAGGCCCTTGAAGAAGGTCTTTACAGCCGTGCCAACGGTCGGTTTCTCGGCAGAGGCGGGAACCACTTTGGCTTCGGTGATTGCGGCTTCGACGCTGGCCTGCAGGATCTCGGGGTCGAGCTTGGGCGTCGATGCCACGGTATCCGCAGCGGTTTCTTCTGTGGTCTGGCTGGCTTCGGCGACCAGCACCGGGGCTGTATTTTCGGCAGGTTCGGTTGCGGGGCGCAGGCGCGGACGCAGGCTGGTTTGGACCCGGCCGCTGACGCGGATGGTCTTGCCTGCGGCGCCATCAGCCACCTGGATGTTCTGGTTGCCCACATAGGCGGGCATCGCCGGTTTGCGCAGTTTCGCGTGCGCCGGGGCACGGCGGAAGCCGAGGTCCAAAAGCTCTGCGACCTTGGCGTTGCGCGAGGTCGAGGATTTGCCGCCGAACACTGTAGCGATCACTCGCTCATTGCCGCGCTTGGCCGAAGCCACGAGGTTGAAACCGGCGGCGCGGGTATAGCCCGTCTTGATCCCGTCAGCGCCCTTGTAGGCCGCCAGAAGGCGGCGGTTTGTGTTGGGCACGACGCGCACGCCGGCGTCGGTGGAGGTGCGCGAAAACAGGTTATAATACTCGGGGTAGTCATAAAGCATGTGACGTCCCAGGGTGGTCATGTCCCGGGCGGTGGACATATGGCCGCTTTCGGTCAGACCGTGGGCGTTCTTGAAGGTCGTACGGGACATGCCAAGCGCCTTTGCGGTGCGGGTCATGCGGCGGGCAAAGGCGGCTTCGGATCCGGCCAGAGTTTCGCCGATGGCGGTCGCGGCGTCATTGGCTGATTTCACTGCGGCGGCACGGATCAGATATCGAAATGCGATGCGCTGCCCCGAGCGAAGTCCGAGCTTGGAGGGCGGCTCGGAGGCAGCGTTGCTGCTGATGCGAACCTTGGTATCCAGCGATATTTCACCGTTCCGGACTGCTTCAAACGCGATGTAGAGCGTCATCATCTTGGTGAGGGAAGCCGGGTGCAGGCGTGTGTCGGCGTTGCGCGAGTGCAGCACCTCGCCGGTCCGGGCATCCACGACCATTGCCGCATAGGGGGCGGCGGTTGCCTGGGTAGGCGGAAGGCCCACCAACGCAACTGTTAGAACAACACCCAAGGCCCAAGCCATCTGCTGGGCGAATGCCCGCAGGGCGTGGGTCAGCGGAATACACCTGACCTGCACGATATCTGCCATTTTCTGCCTCTCGCCGCCGGTTTTCCGGCTGACTGTTCTACTTCTTTAACAAAACGGTAGCATGTGATGGCGCTGGAATAAACCATTTCCGTGACCGGTTCTGCGGCTGCGGCAGGTACATATGCCGACATGTTGTAGCGGCTTTGAGTGCGTTGCCTAGATGTGCGTTTGGTTAAAAAAGTGTTGACCAAAAAGGTGGAAAATTGGGCGTCTGGCCCGCTTTGCAGCGCTGAAAAATCAGTCTAGGCGATGCGTTTCGGCAACAGATTTTTGGCGCGTCGAGCTGTGCGGCTTGCGGGTTGAGTTCTATCCGATTTCCCGGATCAGATCCTGAAGGCAGCCAAGGTCCGAAATCTCGTGATACCGGGGGTGCCCCTCGGGTGCCTCGGCGTGCTCAACCTCCCAGATCAGCCCGTGCGGCACATAGGTGCCCCAGCCTCCGGCCTTGATCATCGGTACCACGTCCGAGCGCATGGAGTTTCCCACCATCATTGCCTGTGCCGCGCCGGTCCCGTGCCGCTCGAAGATATCGTGGTAGATAGGGGCGGTTTTTTCCGAAACGATCTCGACCCCATCGAACAGATCGCCCAGCCCCGATTGTGCCAGCTTGCGCTCCTGATCCAGAAGGTCACCTTTTGTAATCAATACGATACGGTAGTCACCAGCCAGTTTCTCGATAGCCTCTTGGGCATGGGGCAGCAGGTCGATCGGATAGGACAGCATCATCTGTCCGGCGACGATCAGCTCTTTGATGACGCTGGCCGGGACCTGTGTTTCGGTGACATCTATGGCGGTTTCGATCATCGACAGGGTGAAGCCCTTCACGCCGTAGCCATAGCGTCCGAGGTTGCGCTTTTCCGCCTCCAGCAGCCGCGCGGCTAGCGCATCGGGACCCATGTCCTGCGGCGTATGATCCTGCAACAACTCGGCAAAACGCTCTTGCGTGACACGAAAAAAGCGCTCGTTGTGCCAGAGGGTGTCATCGGCATCAAAACCGATTGTCGTCAAATTGCGTGTCACTGAGGCCATACACTCTCTTTTCCTGCGCGGTCAAAACGCTATATATGCGATGAAACCAATCCAAGCACGACCGGAATAGAGACGCTATGCTGCTTCAGCCAGTGATGATGACGGACAACTCGGACGACGACAGCGATCTTGGTGTCCTGACCAAGACCCGGCCGAAAACCCAGCGACCGCCGCGCTACAAGGTTCTGCTGCTCAACGATGACTACACCCCGATGGAATTCGTGGTCATGGTGCTGGAACGGTTCTTTGGCATGACTCACGCGCAGGCGTTTGAAATCATGCTGACCGTGCACAAAAAAGGTCTGGCCGTGGTTGGTGTCTTCAGCCACGAGATCGCCGAGACAAAGGTCGCGCAGGTGATGGATTTTGCCCGTCGCCATCAGCATCCGCTGCAATGCACCATGGAAAAAGAAGACTGAAGAGGTCCCGCTATGTCCGTTCGCCTGTCGCTCGCTCTTGAGACGGGCGGCTTTGCGGTGCCTGCAGAGGGCCGTATCGCCGTTTTCCACCCGCGCGCGGAGCACGATCTGTCGTGCCTGCCAAAGGATCAGCTGGTGCTGATCCAGCCGATGCGCAGTGAATACGATGCCCTTGCCGCGCAAGGGTACGATTGTCGCCCCGAATTGCCGGATGACATGCGGTTTGCCGCTGCCGTGGTGTTCCTGTCCCGCGCCAAGGCGCAGTCGCGGATGGCGGTGGCGCAGGCTTCGGCTCTGACGGACGGGCCGGTGCTGGTAGATGGGGCCAAGACGGACGGGATCGATTCCATCCTGAAAGAACTGCGCAAACGCATGTCCCCGTCCGAACCGGTGTCCAAGGCGCATGGCAAGGTCTTCTGGTTCGATGGCGGCGGTGATGCGCTCACTGACTGGTTGCCACCCGCAGGCGGCGTTGACGTGGAGGGCTTCGTGACCGTGCCGGGGGTGTTTTCCGCTGACGGAATCGATCCGGCCTCGAGATTGCTGGTCGACGCCCTGCCTGCAAAACTTGGCCGTGCCGTTGCTGATCTCGGCGCAGGCTGGGGGTATCTATCCCGGCAAATGCTGAGCCACCCTGAAATCGAAGAGCTGCACCTGGTCGAAGCCAATCATGACGCGCTGTCCTGCGCGCGGCGCAACGTTGCCGATGACCGGGCGCAGTTCCACTGGGCCGATGTGCGCAATTGGAAGGCGCCGGGGCAGATGAACGCGGTGGTGATGAACCCGCCGTTTCACAGCGGCCGCAGCGCTGAGCCGGAGCTGGGTAAGGCCTTCATTTCCCGTGCTGCCGAGATGCTGACCGCCTCGGGGCATCTGTGGATGGTTGCCAACCGGCATCTGCCCTATGAGATCACCCTGTCAGAGCGGTTTGCCGCAGTCGAGGAAGCCGCAGGCGACAACCGGTTCAAGGTCTTGCACGCCAGCCGCCCCAAACGGCAGCGGCGGTAGGGCGGTAAGGTCACCCCGTATTGCAGGTTTTCAAACCGAATGGTCCGGTCTAGGCTCCGGCTCAGTTTTCACTACGCGACGCAACATTCTGGAGTGCCCGAATGTCCTTTTCGATTTCCGGCAAAACTGCCATCGTGACCGGCGCCTCAAGCGGGATTGGTCTGGCCATTGGCAAGCAGTTCGCGGATGCCGGTGCCAACGTCATGTTTGCCGATACCAACGAGGCGGCCCTGATCGCGGAACTGGGAGAGCAGGCCGACGAAAGCAACATCCGCTACTTCGCCGGGGATCTGCGCGAAAGGCTGACCATTGCCAATCTGTTGTCGGCGACCATCGATGCCTTCGAAGACGTGGATATCCTCGTCAACGGCGCCCGTCAGGTGGTCCCGAGTGACCCGCTGGACCCGAAGGATGAGTCGCTGGAACTGCTGCTGACCGAGAACCTGTTGCCGACCCTGCGTCTGTCACAACAGGCGGCGCGGCGGATGATCAAGCAGGGCGAGGGGCGCGAGCCGGGCGCTGCGCGCGGTGCCATCATCAACCTGTCGTCGATCGCGGCGCGGCGGACCCACCCCGATCTGATGGCCTATTCGGTGGCTTCGGCGGCGCTGGATCAGCTGACCCGGTCGCTCTCTGTCTCTTATGCGCCGCACGGGGTCCGGGTGAATTCCATTGCCTTTGGCTCGGTGATGAGCGCGTCGCTCAGGGGCACGCTCAAGGATAACCGGGCCTATCGTCAGGATATCGAAGATCACACACCGCTGGGCCGCATCGCCGCACCGACCGAGCTGACCGAAACGGCGCAGTTCCTTGCCTCGGACGCGGCCAGTTTCATGACGGGCCAGATCGTGACGGTCGATGGTGGTCGCACGCTGCTGGATTCCGTTGCCGCTCCTGTTCACTGATGAATGCCGGGACCTGCCTGCGCTCACGCAGCGCGGCGTCCCACAAGTACTGAAAGACGCTCTGAGATGACTGCTGAAATGAAAGACGAAAAAGCCCGCGCCGCCGCCTGGTTCCGCACCCTGCGCGATGAAATCGTCGCGGCCTTCGAAGCGCTTGAGGCGAGCCATGACACCGGCCCCTTCTCTGATCAGGCGCCGGGCCGGTTCGAGGTGAGCGAGACAAAGCGCACCGCGGATGATGGATCGGACGCGGGCGGCGGGCTGATGAGCGTGATGCGGGGCGGCCGGGTCTTTGAAAAGGTCGGCGTCAATATCTCGGAGGTCTACGGCACGCTGGGCGAGCGGGCGCAGAACGCCATGGCGGCGCGCAAGGGCATTCCGGGCATGAAGGACGATCCGCGGTTCTGGGCCTCGGGCATCTCGCTGGTTGCCCATATGCAGAACCCGCACGTGCCTGCGGTTCACATGAACACCCGCATGTTCTGGACACCGCATGCCTGGTGGTTTGGCGGGGGCTCGGACCTCAACCCTTGCATCGAGTATGCCGAGGATACCGCCCATTTTCATGCGCAGCAGAAACAGCATCTCGACCCGCATGGTACCGATCTCTATCCGCGTCTGAAGGAATGGGCGGATGAGTATTTCTACATCCCGCACCGCCACCGGGCGCGGGGGGTTGGTGGCATCTTCATGGATGATCGTTGCACCGGTGACTGGGAGGCGGATTTCGCTCTGACCCAGGACATTGGCCGCGCCTTCCTGCCAGCCTATCTGCCGCTGGTGGAAAAACGCCGGGTTCAGCCCTTTGATGACAAGGACAAGGAGGCGCAGCTGGTGCATCGTGGCCTCTATGCCGAGTATAATCTGGTCTATGACCGGGGGACCAAATTTGGTCTGGAAACCGGGCACGATGCTAATGCGGTTCTGATGAGCCTGCCACCGCTGGTCAAATGGGTCTGAGCGGCGCAGCAAACTGGCTCCGGGCATATCGGTTTCTGCGAAAAAATCCGAGGATGTAGTCCGCGCGGGCCAGAGGCGGGGCAAAAGACTGTGTTTGTTTGTGTGCGGAGGGATGATGCGGTTCTTTTTGATGTCGGCCCTTTGCCTTGTGACACTGGCTGCCTGCGGCACCCGGCCCGAGCCGGAGCGCCCGGCACCGACACAGCTTCCATCCGATGCGCAGCTGGCCCGGCTGGTGACATATCCCCGGTTCGATGACAGTGATCCCCATTCCTGGGAGGGGCGCACGCCCTACTCCTATGCCATTCACGGGATTGATGTGTCGCGCTGGCAGGGCGACATTGATTGGGACACGGCCAAGGCGGCAGGCGTTTCCTTTGCCTATCTCAAGGCGACCGAGGGTGGCGATCTGCTGGATCCGAAGTTCCGCGACAACTGGCGCGGCGCCGCACGGGCAGGGGTGCCGCGCGGGGCCTATCACTATTTCTACTTCTGTCGCCCGGCGCGGGAGCAGGCGCGGTGGTTCATCCGCAACGTGCCGCGCGATGCAAAGGCGCTGCCCCATGTTCTGGACATGGAGTGGAACCATCGCTCAAAGACCTGCACGAAACGGCCCGATGGCGCCCGCGTCCGTTCCGAGGCGCGTAAGTTTCTGGATATTCTGGAGGCTCACTATGGCCACCGCCCGGTCATCTACACCACGGTGGATTTCTTTGCCGAGACCGGTATCGGTCGCCTGCGGGGCACTGAGTTCTGGCTGCGCTCTGTCGCGGGACATCCGCGCCCGACCTATCCCAGCGCCTTCTGGCGGCTCTGGCAATACACCGGCACCGGACGGGTGCCGGGGATCAATGGCGATGTGGATCTGAACGTTTTCCACGACAGCCCCGAAAGCTGGCTGCGCTGGTCCGGCCAGCTGGAACAGTAGCAGGCAGGATCAGGCCCGGCGCCAGCCTGCCTCGGCCAAGGCCTGACCATACCCTTTCGCGATGCGCATCTGCTCCCCCAGCCCCTTTTTCAGCAACAGGGCGTGCATGCGTCTGAGCTGCCAGCAGGGCACATGCATCACCATGTGATGCTCCAGATGGTAGTTCACCCAATAGGGCGCCACCAGAAGCCGGGCGAGCGGGCCTGCGCGGGTGGTGCGCACGTTCTGCAGCGGGTTTTCGGATTGCTCGGTGGCGCCATGCTCGGCGATGTTGCGCACCCGCAGCACGAACTGGAACCAAGTGAGATAGGGCAGCAGCCAGAAGGCAAGCCCCCACCACCAGTCGCCAATCAGACTGATGAGCAGGGCAATGCCGAAAAATACCGGCAGTGCCCCCCAAAGGCGCGGCGCCTTGAAGCTTTGGGCGAAATCGGAGTTCGCTGCCTTGATCGCGTCGTCATCTCCGGCCAGCTGCAGGGACATGGCGATCTGGCCCAAAAGCTGTTTGATGCCGGTCTGCCCGGTCAGATCGCGGGTGAACTTGCGCCGCAGCGAGGCGCGGGAGGTGGGGAATTTCGACGACAGGACGAGATCGGGGTCCTTGTCCGTCTGGGTGAACCGGTGATGGGTCAGATGGTAATGCCGATAGGCGCCCAGATCCGCCAGAATGGGGCGACCGCAGAGCCAGTCCCCGGCAAGCTCATTCCAGCGGCGGGTCTTGAACAGCGCGTTATGGGCGGCCTCGTGCATCAGGATCGCCAGCCCCAGCTGGCGCGAGCCGATCACCATCACGGCGAGCACAAAGGTCAGAACATTGGGCCAGAGCGCGAAGAGCGCGATCGCCAGGGCAATCGTGCCCCAGCAGTGCAGTAGCAGCCACAGTCCCATAGGATCCGATCGTTCCGCCAAAGGGCGAATTTCGTCAGAGCTGAGATATGTTTTTCCCGGTGTCATGCGTGTAGTCCTCCCAAGCCTCAGGCTTCCAGCAGAAGCGCAAACAGGTCAAGAAAACCGTGGCGTCAGGTCCGGGGCAGGGCGGTCAGCCGCGCCAGTCGAAGAAACCTTCCCCGGCCTGTTCCAGCAGCTTTGCCGCCATTTCGCGGCCCAGCTCCGGTCCGTCCTCGATCGCGCAGGTCTGCGCGTCCTGAAGGGCTTCGGAGCCATCGGGGCGCAGCACTTCGCCGCGCAGGCGCAGGGTGGTGCCATCAAGCTCCGCAAGACCCGCGATGGGCGTTTCGCAAGACCCGTCCAGAGCCGCCAAAAAGGCGCGTTCGGCCGCAAGACGCTGTGCGGTCTCTGTATCATGGATGGCAGCAAGCATATCGCCCGAGCGGCTGTCATCTGCGCGCCGTTCGATGCCAATGGCGCCCTGCGCCACGGCGGGCAGCATGTCGTCCGTGTCGATACCAGTTGCGGGCACGTTCTCCATCGCCAGACGATTCAGCCCGGCCATCGCCAGGAAGGTGCATTCGGCCACGCCGTCGTCGAGTTTCTTCAGGCGGGTCTGCACGTTGCCGCGGAACTCCACCACTTTCAGATCGGGGCGGCGGTTCAGCAATTGCGCGCGGCGGCGCAGCGAGGAGGTGCCCACGACAGAGCCCGGCGCCAGTTCGGTGATCGAGGACAGGCTCGGGGAGATGAAAGCATCGCGCACGTCTTCGCGCGGCAGGTAGCAATCCAGCAGCAGACCCACAGGCTGCGCCACTGGCATGTCCTTCATCGAGTGCACCGCGATGTCGATGGCGCCGGTCAGCATCGCCTCTTCGATCTCTTTGGTGAACAGGCCCTTGTTGCCGATCTCCTTCAGCGGGCGGTCCGCTGCGATCAGCGCCTGATTGTCACCGGTGGTTTTGATGACGACGATCTCGAAGGCCTCCTGCGGCAGCTCGAACGCGGCGGCCAGACGGTCGCGCGTCTCATGGGCTTGAGCCAGGGCCAGCGGCGATCCACGGGTGCCGATCTTCAGGGGCGAAGCGGGGGAGGGCAGGTTCTGTGTCATGTCAGAACCTTTATTCGCGACATTATGCCGTGACAAGCATCGGCCTCACCACCCTTGACAATTTGCCGCTCAGCCTAGACCTCAGTATCTAAGAGAGAAGCGAGGGATCCCATGGCCGAACAGAAGAAACTGCTGCGCGCATTGGCAGGCGAAAAACAGCATGTGCCGCCGATCTGGATGATGCGCCAGGCGGGCCGCTATCTGCCGGAATACCGTGCGACGCGGGCTCAGGCCGGGGATTTCCTGTCGCTGTGCTACAATTCCGAACTGGCGGCCGAGGTCACCCTGCAACCGATCCGCCGCTATGGGTTTGATGCGGCGATCCTGTTTGCCGATATCCTGTTGGTGCCGCAGGCGCTGGGCGCGGATCTGTGGTTCGTCACCGGCGAAGGGCCGCGCCTGTCGACCATCACCACCGATGCGGATTTTGCCAAGCTTGGCCCGGTCAGCGACATCCACGAGACGCTGAACCCGATCTACGACACCTTGCGCATTTTGAAACAGGAATTGCCCAGCGAGACGGCTCTGATTGGGTTTGCCGGGGCGCCCTGGACCGTGGCGACCTATATGATCGCCGGACGCGGTACCCCGGATCAGGGGCCTGCCCATGCGTTGAAGGCGGAAAACCGTCAGCTGTTCGAAGCGCTTCTGGCCCGCATCACCGAGGCCACCATCGATTACCTGTCGAAACAGATCGAGGCGGGCGCCGAAGTGGTGAAGATCTTCGACAGCTGGGCCGGATCGCTGAAAGGTGAGGATTTCCAGAAGTACGCGCTGGAGCCCTGCCGCCAGATCACCGCAGCGCTGAAAAAGCGTCATCCCGGTATTCCCGTCATTGGATTCCCGCGTGAGGCGGGCGACAAGTATATCGGTTTTGCTAAGGCAACAGGTGTCGATTGCGTAGCGGTGGATAATTCGGTGACCCCGGAATGGGTCGCTGAACATGTGCAGATTGACGGCTGCGTGCAGGGTAACCTGGCTTCGCGTCACATGGTGACCGGTGGTCAGGATCTGATCGATGATACCCGCCGCATCGTCAACGCCCTGCGCGGCGGGCCGCATATCTTCAACCTTGGCCACGGGATCACCCCGGATGCCGACCCGGACAATGTCCAGCTGATGATCGATACGGTCCGCGAAGCCTGATCGTGCGTCGCGTTCAGCCAATCAATATGTGAGCGAGAGTAATGGATTACAGCAAACAAGGCGGCCAGAAACCGGGCCGCAACGAACCCCGCCACAGCGAGCACAACGCCAAGGGCACCGACAAGAACCCCTACAGCAAGCGCGAAACCAAAGCAGAGTTGCTGGCCCGCATGAAGAAGGCCGCAGCCGCCCAGAAGGACGGCTGAGCCGCGCCGTTCGGCCTTTTTATTCGGTCAGGGTGCGGGCAATCAGCTCTTTCATGATCTCGTTCGACCCGCCGTAGATCTTTTGCACGCGGGCATCGGCGTACATATTGGCGATTGGGTAGTCCAGCATGTAACCGTAGCCGCCGTGCAGCTGCAGGCATTCGTCCACCACATCGCATTGCATCTGGGTGACCCACCATTTCGCCATTGATGCGGTAGCGGCGTCCAGCTCTCCGCGCAGGTGCTTAGCGACGCAGTCATCCAGGAACACGCGGGCGATATGGGCGATGGTCTTGGCCTCGGCCAGCTTGAAACGGGTGTTCTGCATTTCGATCAGCGCCTGACCAAAGGCGCGCCGCTCTGAGGTATAGGCGATGGTATCCTCCAGCGCCTTCTCGATCACGGCGGCGGCGCCAAGGGCGATCACCAGCCGTTCCTGCGGCAACGCCTTCATCAGCTGGTAGAACCCTTTGCCCTCGACCCCGCCGAGCAGATTCTCGGGCGGCACGCGCACATCGTCAAAGAACAATTCGGAGGTGTCCTGACTCTTGAGGCCCAGTTTCTCGAGGTTGCGACCCCGTGCAAATCCTTCGGCGCCCTCGGTTTCCACCACCAGAAGCGAGATCCCCTTGGCGCCCTGCGTGGTATCGGTTTTGCAGACAACGATGATCAGATCCGCCTGCTGACCATTGGTGATGAAGGTTTTGGAGCCGTTCAGCACGTAATCGTTGCCGTCGCGCAGGGCGTTTGTCTTTATGTTCTGCAGGTCCGACCCGGTGCCGGGTTCGGTCATGGCGATGGCGCAGACCATTTCGCCGCTGGCCATCTTGGGCAGCCAGCGTTGTTTCTGATCCTCGGTGCCATAATCGAGTATATAGCCCGCGCAGATCTGGCTGTGCACTGAGTTGCCAAAGCCGGAAAACCCGGCGGCGCGGAACTGTTCGGTGGTGATCACCGCCTCGTGCCGGAAATCGCCGCCCATGCCGCCGTATTCCTCGGGGACGCTGGCGCAGAGGAGGCCGAATTCCCCGGCCTTGTTCCAGAACTCTCGGTCGATATGGCCCTGCTTCTGCCAGCGTTCCTCGTGTGGGGTCATTTCAGCGGTGAAGAAGCTGCGGCAGCTGTCTTGCAACATCGCCAGTTCGTCGGTCATCCAGGGGGAGCTATGCGCGGTCATCGGATCAGTCCTTGTCACGGCCCAGTTCGGCCAGAATTTCTTTTGCGTGTTGTCCGCGAACGGGGCTTTCGGGCGGGGTCCAGTCGCCCGCATCAGAGAACCGCGGGGCAGGGGCGGCCTGAAGCGCGCCATGCGCCTCCACCCAGGTTCTGCGCGCGTTCATCGGGTGGGTCAGCGCCTCGCCGGGGCTGAGAACAGGCGCGACGCAGGCATCGGTGCCCTCAAAAATACCTGCCCAGTGATCGCGGGGCTGGCTAGCAAAGATCCCGGCCAGACGCCCGGTCAGCGCGGGCCAGAGTGATTTGTCAAACTGACGCTGGAAATCGGCATCCTCCGCAAGATCCAGCAATGACAGGAACTGGGCGTAAAACTTCGGCTCAAGACATTGCACCGACATGAAGCCACCATCGGCGCAGGCGTAGGTGCGGCTCCAGTGCGGGCCATCAAGCAGGTTCTGCCCGCGCGTGTCGCCAAAGTTCCCCGCCTGACGGATGCTCATCAGGAGGTTCATCATATGGGCCGAGCCGTCATAGATCGCCGCATCGACCACGCAGCCTTCGCCGCTGGAGCGGGCGCGCAGGATTCCGGCCAGCATACCCGCCACCAGATACATGGCGCCGCCGCCGATGTCGCCCACCAGCGTGGCCGGTGTCAGCGGCGCATCGCCGGGATTTGACCCGTACCAAAGCGCGCCGGACAGGGAGATGTAGTTGAGGTCATGCCCCGCTGCATGGGACAGGGTACTGTCCTGGCCCCAGCCGGTCATGCGGCCAAAGACAAGGGCCGGGTTCACCGCATGGCAGGCCTCCGGCCCGATGCCGAGTTTTTCCATCACGCCGGGGCGGAAACCTTCGATCAGACCGTCGGCACTTTCCACCAGCGCCATGAAGGTCTTGATGTCTTCGGGATCCTTCAGATCCAGCTCGATCGATCGCTTGCCGCGATCCAGTACTGAACGCTCCGGCATGCCGGGGGTAACGCCGCCGCCTTTGCGGTGGATGCAGATCACATCCGCTCCCATATCGGCCAATGTCATCGCCGCGAATGGGCCGGGGCCAAGGCCTTCGACCTCGATGATGCGGGTGCCTTCCAGCATTTATGTCGTCTCCCAGTTTTGGTGGCCCGCCCCGGTGCAGGGCGGGCCAGTACGCTGTTTCTGAGTGTCGCGTGGATCAGGTGCCGGACAGGCCGCCGCCCACGACCAGGGTCTGGCCCGAGACGTAGTTGCTTTCGGGGATGCAGAAGAGGTAGACGCCGCCCGCCGCCTCTTCCGGTGTGCCCGCACGGCCCACGGGGATCATCATCTCCATGCCCTGCACCAGTTTCTTGGGGATGCCGATGCCGATCTTGTTGCCTTCGACCTCGACCGATTTCTTTTCGTCCGTGGCCTCGGTCAGGCGGGTGGAGATCATGCCAAAGGCCACCGCGTTGACGTTGACCTTGAAGCGGCCCCATTCCTTGGCCATCGTCTTGGTCAGGCCGATGACGCCGGATTTTGCAGCGGAATAGTTCGCCTGTCCCGGATTGCCGCCAGTTCCGGAGATCGACGAGATATTCACCACCTTGCGGAAAACCTCGCGTCCTTCGGCGGCCTCAGCCGCAGCCGCTTGGGTGATGAAGGGTGACGCCGCGCGCAGGATCTGGAAGGGCGCCTTCAGATGCACGTCGATCATGGCATCGAACTGTTCGTCGCTCATCTTGCCGATGAAGCTGTCCCAGGTGTAGCCGGCATTGTTGACGATGATGTCGATGCTGCCGAACTTGTCGATCCCGGCCTGGATAAAATCATCGGCAAAGCCTGCCGCCGTGACTGATCCGGGAATGGCCAGCGCCTTGCGGCCCATCGCTTCGATTTCGGCAACGACGGCGTTTGCGGGTTCCGCGTCCAGATCGTTCAGCACCACATTGGCGCCGTCCTCGGCCAGTTTCAGCGCGATGGAACGGCCGATACCGCGTCCGGCGCCAGTGACATAGGCGGTCTTGCCTGCAAGTTTGCTCATCTCTTCAGTGTCCTTTGTCGTTATGGCAGCTCAATCAGGGCGGTCCCGGCCAGTTTGACCTCACCGTTCTGATCGGCGGCCTCAATCTCAAGCGCCACCAGATTGCCGTCGCGTTTTTCCACCACCTTGCCGGTGCAGGTGATCACCGCGTGAACCTGGGTGATCGCCACGAACCGGGTGGTGAATTCGCGCAAGGCTGATTGCGGCACCCATCCCGTCAGCAGGCGGCCCAGATAGGCCATGTTCAGCATGCCATGGGCAAAAACATCCGGCATGCCTGCGCGTTTGGCGAAATCGATGTCGATGTGGATCGGGTTGTGATCGCCCGAGGCGCCGGCGAACAGCGCCAGCGTGGTGCGGGTGATCTCCTTGGTGGTGAGGGGCGGCAGCTGATCGCCCACATTGATCTCTGCATAGGTTGGCATGGTCATTGCGGATGCCTCACGATCACGGTGCGGGTCATGCTGCCTGCGTCTTCGCCGAGCTGGTTGGTGGCCGAGGTTTTCAGATGCACGAACTCCATGGCGCCGCCTTTCTTGGCGTAGATGTCAGTGACCTTGCTCACCAGGGTAATGGTATCCCCGGCGCACATCGGCGCGCCATAGGTAAAGGCCTGCTCACCATGAAGGACCTTTGCGATGTCGATCTTCAAGAGCGTGATGAAGTAGAACGGATCTTCGCGGTCCAGATCCAGCGAGAACAGGTAGGTGGGCGGTGCCAGCAGCCCACGATAGCCCGCCGCCTTCGCGGCCTCCTCATCCAGATAGACGCGGTCGCTCTGGCCGGTTGCGCGGGCAAAATCCCGCAACCGGCCTTTCTCCACCGTGACCGCATAGGGATCGGTCACGTGGCCGATGTAAGAGGTGTCGATCATCGCCGCCTCACTGCGCCTGATACATGGTGACGACGCAGGCGCCGCCAAGGCCGAGGTTGTGCTGCAGCGCCGTGCGGGCGCCTTCGACCTGCGTGCTGCCTGCGGTGCCGCGCAGCTGGCGGGTCAGCTCGTAACATTGCGCAAGGCCGGTCGCGCCAAGGGGATGTCCCTTGGACAAAAGCCCGCCGGAGGGGTTGGTCACATATTTGCCGCCATAGGTGTTGTCGCCATCGGCGATGAACTTGGATGCGCCGCCTTCGGGGCAGAGGCCAAGGCCTTCGTAAGTGATCATCTCGTTATGGGCGAAACAGTCGTGCAGTTCGACCACGTCGACGTCTTCAATGCCGATGCCGGTTTGCTCCTGCACCTGTTTCGAGGCGGCTGCCGTCATGTCGTAGCCGACGACCTTCATCATGTCGTGGGCGTCAAAGGTGCTGGCGTAATCGGTGGTCATCGCCTGGCCCGCGATGCGCACGTTGGTGTTCAGCCCGTGTTTCTTGGCATAGGCCTCGCTGACCACGACCGCCGCCGCCGCGCCGCAGGTGGGCGGGCAGGCCATGAGGCGGGTCATCACGCCTTCCCAGATGGTGGGGCTTTCCAGCACATCCTCGGGCGACAGCTCATTTCGGAACAGGGCCAGCGGGTTGTTCACCGCATGGCGGCTGGCCTTGGCGCGGATGCGCGCGAGGTCCAGCATGGAAGAGCCGTATTTCTCCATGTGCGACTTGCCCGCACCGCCGAAATAGCGCAGCGCCAGCGGGATCTCGGGCTGGCCGACCAGATCGTCGGTTTCCGCATCGAAGGCATCAAACGGGCTGGGCCGGTCATCCCAGTGCGAGGTCAGTGCGCCGGGTTTCATATGTTCAAAGCCAAGCGCCAGCGCCACATCGACAACACCCGATTCCACCGCCTGACGCGCCATGAACAGGGCGGTCGATCCGGTCGAGCAGTTGTTGTTGACGTTCATCACCGGAATTCCGGTCATGCCAACCTTGTAGAGCGCCGCCTGGCCACAGGTGCTGTCCCCATAGACATAGCCCGCGTAGGCCTGCTGCACGGCGTCATAGGGCAGGCCCGCGTCCTGCAGCGCATCGCGCACGGCGGCAGCGCCCATTTCGGTATAGGGTTCATTCTGGCCGGGTTTGGCGAATTTGGTCATACCCACCCCGGCAACCATCACATGTGCAGACATTGGCTCTCTCCCTTGCGCGAGTCGGAATTACACTTCCGGGTTACTTTCGGTTCGGGCTGGGCAAACTGTCAAGAAGAGTGTAACTGATGAGTGTAATTACCGGGCGTCAATAGGTCAGACCTCGCATGGGGTGGGCCGGGGGAAGAACGGCGATGGGAAATAAAACCTGGACGAAAACGGCAGACAGCCGCAGTGCGCAGCGCGAGATCAAACGCCGCGCAGTGCTGATGGCCGGTGCGCGCCTGTTCAACGATCAGGGATACGAGCAGACCTCGCTTGAGGATATCGCCGCCGCGCTCAACATTACCAAGCGCACGATCTACTATTATGTGCAAAGCAAGGAGGACATCCTGTTCGGTTGCCACCAGCTGAGCCTGGAATTCCTGGGCGAGGTGATGGAGATCAGCCGCGATGACAGCCTGCCAGTGGCTGAGCGGATTTCGCGGCTGATCCGCGGCTATTGCGAGTGGGTGTCCACCGATCTTGGCGCCAGCCTGGCCATGGTGCGGGCGCACAGCCTGTCGCCCGAGCGGCGCGAGGCCCTGCACGAGGGTAAAGCTCGGGTGGATTTTCAGCTGCGGATGCTGATTGAGAAGGGGATTCGCGAAGGCGTCATCCGTCATTGCGATCCGCGTCTTGTGGCGGCCGGGGTGTTTGGCGCGCTGAACTGGATCCCTTTCTGGAACCGCACTGACCGGCCGGTTCCCCACGAGGAAATCGCCGAACAGTATCTTGCAATGATCCTGAATGGTTTGCTGCCAGGCGCCGGGGGCAGCAAGCGCTGATCGGTGTCAGGCGCTGTCGCCCAATTGTTTGCGAAAGGCGCGCGGCGGCATGCCGGTGCCCTTGGTGAAGACGCGGCTGAAATGGGCGGGATCGCTGAACCCAAGATCATAGGCGATCTGCGCCGCGCTGAGCGACGTATAGAGCAGCATCCGCCGGGCTTCGCGCAGCATGCGCTCATTCACCAGATGCGATGCGGACTGGCCCGTGACCTGATGCACGATCCGGTTCAGATGGGTTGGGGAGACGGCGAGATCGCGGGCATACTCCGCCAGCGGGCGGCGGCTGCGGAAATGTTGTTCCACAAGGGTTTCAAATCGGGAAAAGATTGGGTTGCCAGCATTCTGACGGTCGCCGCCCTCAGCAGTGTGAATATGGCGGGCGACAAGGGCGGTCAGGGTTCCGGCGAGCGAACGCAGCAGCTGCGCGCGGGCAAAATTCTGGCCGTGGTATTCCTGATAAAGCGTTTCGGCCATGCTGCGCAGGTCGGGCGGCAGCGGCAAAACGCAGGCATGATCCAGCGGGCCGCGCACGCCTTCGCCGCTGCGGATGCAATGATCAACAAGGTCTGAGGGCAGGGTGACAACCCAGCCGCTGGTCTCTGGTTCGAACGTGTAACCGTGAACAACCCCGCGCGGTATATTGACGAAACAGGGGGCGGGCAGGGTATGGGCGTCGCCGTCCAGATCCACCACGCCGCCGCCACTGGTCATGAACAGAACCTGATGCAGCCGGGCGTGCCGGTGCGGTGACAGCTGCCAATTATGCTGCTCGGAGCGGGAGCGGATCGTCTCCACATGCAGCACGTCCGCCAGTTCATCGGTTTCCCCGAACAGGTTGTAGCTGCGGATCTGAAGAGCGCTGGTCATGTGCGAAATGTACAAGAACTTGCGCGCATGGTCCATTCGCAAAACCCGGACCCCGCGTCATATTGCCCGTCACCATGAAACGGAGACGCGCTTATGACCGTGCAGAAAACCCAAGTCGCAATCATCGGAGGCGGTCCTTCGGGCCTGCTGTTGTCGCAGCTGTTGCACCGCAAGGGGATCGATAGCATCGTACTGGAACGGCAATCCCGCGACTATGTGTTGGGCCGGATCCGGGCAGGTGTGCTGGAGCATGGTTTCGTCAATCTGATGCGTGAGGCGGGCTGCGGAGAGCGGATGGATGCCGAAGGCGAGGTGCACGAAGGTTTCTATATCGCCCACCAGGGGCGCAGCGATCGTATCGATCTGGAAAAATACGCAGATGGCGCCACGGTCATGGTCTATGGCCAGACCGAGGTGACGCGTGATCTATACGCCGCCCGCGATGCCATGGACGGGGTCGTCATTCACGAGGCCGCCAATGTGCAGCCTCATGATCTGAAGTCTGAAACCCCCTATATCACCTATGAAAAAGACGGGGCAGAGCACCGGATCGACTGTGATTTCATCGTCGGCGCCGACGGGTTCCACGGGGTCAGCCGGAAATCGATCCCCGGCGATGTGCTGAAGGAATACGAAAAGGTCTATCCCTTTGGCTGGCTGGGCATCCTGTCGGAAACCAAACCCGTCTCGCCCGAGCTGATCTATGCCCGTCACGAGCGCGGCTTTGCGCTTTGCTCGATGCGCAGCCAGGTGCTGAGCCGCTATTACATTCAGGTGCCGCTGACGGATAAACCCGAGGACTGGTCGGATGATGCCTTCTGGGCAGAGCTGAAGCGTCGCCTGCCTGAGGATGTGGCCGCTGGTCTGGAAACCGGCCCGTCGATCGAGAAATCCATCGCGCCGCTGCGCAGTTTCGTGGCCGAGCCGATGCGCTATGGCAATCTGTTCCTGGCCGGGGATGCGGCGCATATCGTGCCGCCCACCGGGGCCAAGGGGCTGAACTCGGCTGCGTCGGATATCTACTATCTATACCACGGCTTTATGGATCACTACCTCAACGGCGACAGCACCGGGTTGGATGGTTATTCGGAGAAGGCGCTGGCCCGCGTCTGGAAGGCAGAGCGGTTCAGCTGGTGGATGACCAACCTGCTGCATCTCTTCCCGGATGCGCAGGAGGTGGATCAGCGCCTGCAATGTACCGATCTTGATTACCTGTTCTCTTCGGATGCGGCGCAGGCTTCGCTCGCCGAAAATTATGTGGGTCTGCCCTACTGACGTCGCGTTCGCCCGGCTAGGTCTTAGCCGCCGGGCGTGCTTTCCTCCCTCAGGAAATGAGGGAGGAAGAAATGACGACAGTTGCCTATGAAAAAGACGGCCGGATCGCGCGCATCACGCTGAACCGGCCGGAGACTATGAACGCCATCGACGACCAGATGCCGCGGGATCTTGCGGCGGCCGTCACGCGGGCAGATGCGGATCCGGGCGTGCATGTGATGGTGCTCTCCGGCGCGGGAGAGGCGTTTTGCGCAGGCTACGATCTGACCTTTTATGCCGAAGGTAACGGATCGGGCGAGGCCACCCAAGCAATGCCATGGGACCCCATCAAGGACTATCGGTTCATGTGGGAAAACACCCAGCATTTTATGTCGATGTGGCGTGCGGTGAAGCCTGTGGTCTGCAAGGTGCACGGTTTTGCCGTGGCGGGCGGATCGGATATCGCGCTGTGCGCGGATATGACGATCATGGCCGAGGATGCGCAGATCGGATACATGCCCGCCCGCGTCTGGGGCTGCCCGACCACGGCAATGTGGGTCTATCGCCTTGGCGCTGAGCGAGCCAAGCGGATGCTGTTCACCGGTGACAAGATTTCGGGGCGCGAGGCAGCGGATATGGGGCTGGTCCTCAAGGCGGTGCCAGCAGAGCAGCTGGACGATGCGGTAGAGGAGATGGCGGCCCGCATGGCCACGGTTCCGATCAATCAGCTGGCCATGCAGAAAATGGTGATCAACCAGGCGATCGAGCAGACCGGTTTGATGCAGACCCAGCGGCTGGCGACGGTATTCGACGGCATCACCCGCCATTCGCCAGAAGGCATCGCCTTCAAGGAACGTTCTGAGGAAAAGGGTTGGAAGCAGGCGGTCCGGGAACGCGACGAAGGCACATACGACTGGACCCGGCAGGAGGAAATTCCGAAGGGCAACCGGTAACGGCCGGGCGCCATGCCCTCGGGGGGGCACGGCGCGGCGGCGCAATAGAGTGTGGTTTGGCGTCAGCCGGGCTGCATGGTCGGTGCGGGCGCCGTCCAGGCCGCGGTCAGTCGGCGGCGAGCGACCTGAGGCGCTTCGGCAAGATCCAGCATCGCCACCGCGAAATCCGCATAGGTGATCTGCGACTGGCCCTCTGCGTCGGTGACCAGCGTATCGGTCCCAAATTCATAGTGACCAGTCCGCGGTCCGGGCAACAGCATCGCGGGCGGGCGCAGGCAGGTCCAGGTGGCTGCTGTGTCCTGTTCCAGAAGCGCGTCCTGATTGGCGCAGGCCTGCGCGATCGGGCGCACTGCGTCCGGCAGGAAATCGGGGGCACTCAGGACCGTGTGGCCGCTGCCATCTGCCAGTTTTAGCAGTGCCGCCCCACCGGTGATTAGCGCCGGGATCCCCGTCGATGCTGCAGCATTCAGCGCGGCGCGGGTGAGGGGCACAAGATCGCCCTCGTGCCCGGCGGCGGGGCGCAGGGCGCTGATCACCAGATCATGTCCGGCTGCGGCATCCGCTGCCGCGTCTGGCTGGCCGAGAAGGTCGAGCGGTAGGGCGTCGACGCTGGAGGGCAGGCTGCCAAGGCGGCCGGTATCCCGCGCTACGGCTGTGACGTGGTGGCCGCGGCTCACGGCTTCGCGCAGGGTGGCGCTTCCGACATCGCCGGTGGCGCCGAAAAGAATGATTTTCATATGTGAACTCCTTTTGTCTC
The DNA here is from genome assembly GCF_039839315.1 of Phaeobacter sp. CAU 1743. NCBI lineage: Bacteria > Pseudomonadati > Pseudomonadota > Alphaproteobacteria > Rhodobacterales > Roseobacteraceae > Phaeobacter > Phaeobacter sp. CAU 1743. The sequence goes on from NZ_JBDOQR010000006.1 coordinate 93,181, forward strand.
GCCGTCGAGATACTTTGTGGGAATCTCGACGTCAAGATAAGTGCCAACCAAAGCAGCCTGCTCCCTTTGCACAGCTTCTGTGCAGTGTCTCAGTCGCTGGGCTTGGCCGGGTCGCGGTAGCGCATCAGAACCGTCCGGTGGTTCAACTCCTGTCCGGTGTGTCGGTCGGTCACCACCGGTTCGATCTCCTCGCCGCCGTCCCGCAGGACAAATGAGAGAGGAGAGGGGGCCTCGCTGGGAAGATTGCTGCGTGCCCAGTCCTGCAAGGCGAGCATTACCGGGGCAAAGGCCTTGCCCGATTCGGTCAGCCGGTATTCGTGTCGCAGTGGGCGTTCCTGATAGGGGCGGCGCTCCAGCAGGCCCATCGCCTCAAGCCGTTTCAGCCGTTCGGCGAGCAGATGCCGGGTGATCCCGAGGCGTTTCTGGAAGTCGTCGAACCGGCGCACGCCCAGGAAACATTCCCGCAAAATCAAAAGGGTCCAGCGGTCGCCCACCACCCCCATCGCCCGCGCCACCGGGCAGGCGGCTTCTTTCATGTCATGCCATTTCATGGGGCAGTTCTAGCATGGATTGACAAAGTTCTCAAATGGAACTGATAATAAGTTCCAAATAAGAACTAACTATTGCGGCAACCACGCAGACCCCGCGAAATCCCGGGCTGCAGCCGCCGCGCGCCGACATCAGGAGGACCAGCCATGGTCAGTGTCACATCGAATGCAACGCCCAAACGCCGCCCACCTCCCGCCCTGGCGATGCTCCAGCGGGCATCGGGCGTGTTGGAGGCCATTTCTCCGGCAGCAGCTTCTTTGCTGCTGGCGACGCTGTTCACCCGGCCACGGCGGCAAAAGCTGCCGAAACGGGAGCGGGACTGGCTGCTGGCAGCGGCGGCGCGACCGCTGCGGCTGAAATCGGGTATCGAAATCCCGCTTTATGAATGGCGCGCGACGCCACGTGGCCATGGTGTCCTGAACGAGGCGCCGTTGCCGACCATCCTATTGGTGCATGGCATGTCGGGCCGGGCTGGGCAGCTCGGCGGTTTCGCGGCGCCACTGGTCAAGGCCGGGTTCCGGGTCGTGGCCTTTGACGCGCCGGGCCACGGGGCGGCTCCCGGGCGTCGCAGTTCGTTGCCGGAAATGCTGTGGGTGACAGAAGAGGTCGCGGCGCATCTGGGGCCGCTGGCCGGGGTGGTGGCCCACTCCAACGGAGCGGCAGCCACGGTGGCGGCTCTGTCGCGGGGCCTTCGGGTGCGGCGGGTTGCGCTGCTGGCGCCGCCCACGGATCTTGAGGCCTATCTGGGCAAGATCGCCGGGCTTCTGGGGTTTGGGCCGAAGGTTGCCAGAGGCGCGCAGACCCGGCTGGAAAAACGCTATGGCCTGTCGTTTGACGCTCTGCGTGGTACCGACCTTGCGCCTGGATTGGCACAGCCTTCCCTGATCGTGCACGACAACGCGGACCGTGTGGTGCCGACCTCGGAAGCGCGGGCCTTGGCGGATAGCTGGCCCGGGGCGCGGTTGCATGTGACGGCGGGGCTGGGGCACGGCAAGATCCTGCGGGATGACAGTGTGATCGCCCGGGTTGTCGAGCATTTGACGTCAGAGGGTGCGGCGCCATGATGGGGATAATCAGGGGTGCCCTTTTCGCCTGTGTTACGCTTCCGGCTTGGCAGACGGCAGAGCGGCGGCTAGGTCTGTAAGGGACAAGAGACTGCCGACAGCTGGCCATCACGGAGGACCCGCCATGCAAATGAGTGATCAGAAGGAAATTGCCGCCACGCCAACCGAGGTCTACGCCGCGCTGCTGAATCCCGAGGTGTTGAAGGCCTGCGTGCCCGGCGCAACCGAGGTGACGGGTTCCCCCGAGGAAGGCTTCGAGGCTTCGGTCACCCAGAAGGTCGGACCGGTCAAGGCGACCTTCAAAGGTCAGGTAACACTGTCGGATCTGATCCCTGGCGAAAAGCTGACCATTGCCGGTGAAGGCAAGGGCGGCGCCGCAGGATTTGCCAAAGGCGGCGCAAAGGTGAGCCTGGAACCCTCTGATGGTGGCACCATGCTGAGCTATGAGGTCGAAGCCAAGGTCGGAGGCAAGCTGGCGCAGCTGGGCAGCCGGATCATCGACGGCTTTGCCAAGAAGATGGCCGATCAGTTCTTCGTCAACCTGCAGACCCATCTGGCGCCCGAGGCGGAAGAGGCCGGAGAAGACGGCGCCGAGGATGGCGGCGAAGAGGGCGAGGGCAAAAAAGGCTGGTTCAAGAAAATGACGGGTGGCTAAGGGGCGGCTGATCGGCGACTGACTACTCGGAGCCGCAACCTTTCTCTCTGCGCTGGCGCACATGCAGCTGCGCGCCTGACCACTGGTGGCCGGATCAGTGGCTGGATAGCCTGCGCGCAACGAAAATTTGGGGGGAGTCCATGTCTGCGATCCTGTCTATACGCGATCTGCGCAAGACCTACGAAGGTGGGTTCGAGGCGCTGAAAGGGGCTTCTCTGGAGATTGAAGAGGGCGAAATCCTTGCCTTGCTCGGGCCGAATGGCGCGGGCAAGACGACCCTGATTTCAACCGTCTGTGGCATTACCACGCCGACTTCGGGCAGCGTTGCTGTCGCCGGGCATGATATCCTGCATGAGTTCCGCGCGGCGCGGCGGTTGATCGGGCTGGTGCCGCAGGAGATCAATCTGGAACCTTTTGAAACGGTCTGGAATTCCGTGCGGTTTTCACGCGGCCTGTTCGGCAAGCCCAAGAATGATGCGCTGCTGGAGGAGATCCTGAAAAAGCTGTCCCTTTGGGATAAGCGCAAGAGCCAGATCAAGGAACTGTCGGGCGGCATGAAACGCCGGGTGCTGATCGCCAAGGCGCTGAGCCACGAGCCGCGCGTATTGTTCCTGGATGAGCCCACCGCCGGGGTCGATGTGGAGCTGCGCAAGGACATGTGGGAGGTGGTGCGCGAGCTGAAGGCCGATGGCGTCACCATCATCCTGACCACCCATTACATTGAAGAGGCCGAGGCCATTGCCGACCGGATCGGGGTGATCACCAAGGGGCAGATCCTGCTGGTGCAGGAGAAGGCTGCCCTGATGGCGCAGATGGGCCGAAAGCAGCTGGAAGTGCAGCTGACATCGCCAATCGCCGAAGTGCCCGAGGCGTTGGCTGCGCATGGGCTGGAACTGGGCGCGGACGGGCGTTCGCTGATCTACAGCTACGACACAAGGGGCGAGCGGACCGGCATCACCGCGTTGCTCAACGATGTGGCCGGGGCCGGGCTGGTCCTGTCGGATGTGGTGACGCGCCAATCCAGCCTTGAAGATATCTTTGTCGGTCTTGTCGCGGGAGAAGAGTCATGAACTGGATGGCGGTTGCATCAATCTATCGCTTTGAAATGGCGCGTTTCTTTCGCACGCTGATGCAAAGCTTCCTGTCGCCGGTCTTGTCGACCTCGCTTTACTTCGTGGTCTTTGGCGCCGCCATCGGCAGCCGCATCGACGAGGTCGAGGGCATCGCCTATGGCGCCTTCATCGTGCCGGGGCTGATCATGCTGAGCGTGATCACGCAGAGCATTTCGAATGCCTCCTTTGGGATCTATTTCCCCAAATTCATCGGCACGGTTTACGAGCTGTTGTCGGCGCCGATCAATTTCCTTGAGATTGTCCTCGGCTATGTCGGGGCGGCCGCGACCAAGGCGCTGTTCATTGGAGTGGTGATCCTGTGCACGGCCTCGCTGTTCGTGGATCTGTCCATCGCGCATCCTTTTGCCATGGTGCTGTTCCTGCTGCTGACGTGCCTCAGCTTTGCGCTGTTGGGCTTCATCATCGGGATCTGGGCGAAAAACTTTGAACAGCTGCAACTTGTGCCGCTGCTGATCGTGACTCCGCTGGTGTTTCTTGGCGGATCTTTCTACTCGATCTCGATGTTGCCGCCGCTCTGGCAGAAAATCACCATGTTCAATCCGGTGGTCTATCTGATCTCGGGCTTCCGCTGGTCCTTCTTTGGCACCGCTGATGTCCCGGTCGGGACCAGCCTCTTGGCCATCGGTGGTTTTACCTGCCTGTGCCTTGCGGTGATCTGGTGGATTTTCAAAACCGGCTGGCGCATCCGGTCCTGATCGCTGGGCGATACAGCGCAGGCAGGCGGGACGCAACATTCGGACGTTTGCCCGGGGTGGTGCGTTGCAAAATTGCCTGCGCGCAGGTGCTTTTTCCCTTTGCGGTCGTTTCCCTGCCCCGGGGACCTTGTTTCGGGGCGGGGGGCATTCTACATCGGCGCCATGATCCTGCGCATACCCTTTGTCAAAAAGCCGCCTCTTGTCTCTGTGGTCCGCCTGTCCGGCGCGATCGGAATGCCGGGACGCGGCAGTCTGAGCGATGCGGCGTTGGCCCCTGTGCTGGAGCGCGCCTTTAGCAAGGGCAAGCCCGCCGCCGTGGCGCTGGAGATCAATTCTCCGGGCGGCTCACCGGTGCAAAGTTCGCTGATCGGCGCGCGCATCCGGCGTCTGGCCGAGGAAAAAGAGATCCCCGTGATCGCCTTCGTCGAGGATGTGGCGGCCTCTGGCGGTTATTGGCTGGCGGCCGCGGCGGATGAAATCTGGGCAGATGACAGCTCTGTTGTTGGCTCGATCGGCGTGATTTCCGCGGGCTTTGGCGCCCATGTGCTGCTGGCCCGTCAGGGGGTGGAGCGCCGGGTTTACACGGCAGGCGAAAGCAAATCGATGCTGGATCCGTTCCGTCCTGAAAACCCCGAAGACGTGGCGCGCCTGAAAAGACTTCTGAACGATATTCACACCAATTTCATCCATCACGTGACCAGCCGTCGCGGCGATGCGCTGAGCAAGGATGAACCGCTGTTTACTGGCGAGGTCTGGCTGGCCCGGCGGGCAACCGAACTGGGCCTGATTGACGGGATCGCGCATCTGCTGCCGAAACTGAAGCAGCGCTACGGCGACAAGGTGCGGATCCGCCGTTATGGCATGAAGCGCCCGTTCCTGAGCCGGTTCGGCATGCAGATGGCACAGGATGCCCTGGGTGGCCTTGAGGAACGCGCGGAATTCGCGCGGTTTGGCCTCTGACGTGCTGCTCAAAATCGTTTCCATTTTCCTGGTTGTTATGGCGGTTATGGCCATGTTCGGAAAGCTCCGGCTGCCCGGGCACAAGCAGCTGAAATCTGCGCGTTGCCCGTCCTGCGGACGCTTTAGGATTGGCAAAGGGCCCTGCGCCTGCGGAAAAGGAGGACCACGGCGATGATGCCTTGGTTGTATTGTGGACTGGGCCTGGTGATCCTGCTGCTGGCCGGGGACGCATTGGTGCGCGGGGCGGTGAACCTGTCGCTGCGCCTTGGCGTTCCGGCCCTAATCGTCAGTCTAACCATCGTGGCCTTTGGTACCTCGGCGCCGGAACTTCTGATTGCCATCAGCGCGGTTATGGAAGGTGCCGACGGCATTGCGATGGGCAACGTCGTAGGATCCAATACAGCCAATATCCTTCTGGTTCTGGGCGTGCCTGCGATCCTGATGCGGCTGGATACCAGCAAATGCGCGACGCAGAAGAACTATGTTTACATGCTGATCGCTTCGGTGCTGTTCATCGCGCTGGCTTTTGTCGGGGTGTTCACCCTGTGGTCGGGGCTGATCCTGCTGGCGGCGCTGGCGATTGTTCTGGGCGGCGCATTCCGCGAAGCGCGGGCGCACCGGCGTAACCGGAATGGGAACGCGGACGCGACGGATGATCTGGAAGAGATCGAGGAGGCCGACCCCGACATGCCGTTCTGGCGCATCGGTGTCTATCTCGTTCTGGGGTTGGTCGGCCTGCCGCTGGGCGCGGATCTGCTGGTCGACAATGCCACGATCATTGCGCGAATGTATGGCATCAGCGAAACCGTTATTGGTCTGACGTTGGTGGCGATCGGAACCTCCCTGCCGGAACTGGCCACCACGGTCATGGCGGCGTTGCGGCGGCAGGCGGATGTCGCGCTGGGCAATGTCATCGGCTCCAACATGTTCAACCTGCTAGCCATCATCGGTGTTGCAACCTTTGTCGGGCCGATCTCGGTCGATCCAGAATTCCTGCGCTTCGACTTGTGGGTGATGCTGGCGGCTTCACTGCTGATCTTTCCTTTTGTCTTTTTCAAAATGGACATCACGCGCCGGTGGGGTGGTCTCTTGACCGGGCTTTATGTGCTCTATCTGTGGGTCCTGCTCTGACCACAGAAGCAGGCAGGAAATCAGGGAGGCATCCATGCGGGCTTTGGTGACAGGAGCGAGCAAACGTCTGGGGCAGGCGATGGCCCTGAAACTGGCCCGGCAGGGGTTCGACGTTGCCGTCCATTACGCGACCTCTGAGGCTGAGGCGAAAGCCACTGCCGATGCGATACGGGGCTTGGGGCGGCGCGCTGAACTGGTGCAGGCTGATCTTCTGTGTGAGGCTGAAGCCGTAGAACTACTGCCTGCGGCTGCCAAGGCATTGGGCGGTCCGATCACCTGCCTTGTTAACAACGCCTCTATCTTCGAGCATGACAGTTTTGAAACAGCGACGCGGGAAAGCTGGGACCGGCATTTCGGCAGCAACCTGCGTGCTCCCTTCGTGCTGATGCAAGCGATGGCCGCACAAGAGGTCGAGCAGCCGTTTGATGAGAACAATGAGCCGCAGGCCTGGGGGCTGGTGGTCAACATGATCGATCAGCGGGTACGGCGGCTGACGCCTGAGTTCAGCAGCTACACGCTGGCAAAATCCGCCCTCTGGACGCTGACACAGACGGCGGCACAGGGGCTGGCACCCCGGATCCGGGTCAACGCCATCGGGCCGGGGCCAACCCTGCAGGGGCCGCGCCAGAGCCCGCAGCAGTTCAACGATCAGCGGGCCAGAACCGTGCTGCAGCGGGGCGCCAATCTGGGCGATATCACGGCCGCACTAGGCTATCTTCTGGAGGCGCCAGCGGTTACCGGACAGCTGATCTGTGTCGATGGCGGGCAGCATCTGGCCTGGGAAACGCCGGACGTTGTCGGGCTTGAATAGCCCCTGCCGGACCGGTCTTTGCGAAAAGTTTTGCACCACCAGCGCGATGATCACAAACCCGTTACAAAAGTGTCTTTGTTTTCAAAACCTTGTCAGGCGTCGGAAAATTTTGAAAACAAAATCAATATCTTATATATCCGCCTAAATTTTAGGCATTTATCCAAAACCGGTCGAAAACAAGGGAAATCGCTGGATAGCCCGAAGATATCTTCACACTTATCCACAGGAGTGGTGGATTTGTCCGCTCTTGAAACAGGCTGGGAAACATTGCAGCGACATGCGTAGAATCATATGTGTCAGGACATGATTGATCAGACATCAGATGCATCGCCCGCGGAACCGCCGCGCAGCGGTTATGCCGTCATTCAGGACTATGTGAAAACGCTGGATTCCTCGCCCGGCGTTTATCGCATGCTCGATGCCGACAGCCGGGTTCTTTATGTGGGCAAGGCGCGCAATCTGAAGGCGCGGGTGTCGAATTACACCCGGCCGGGCAATAGTCCGCGGATCGAGCGGATGATCGCACTGACCACCTCGATGATGTTCCTGACCACGCGGACGGAAACTGAGGCGCTGTTGCTGGAGCAGAATCTGATCAAGCAGCTGAAGCCGAAGTACAACGTGCTGCTGCGCGATGACAAAAGCTTTCCCAATATCCTGGTGTCCAAGGATCACGCCTATCCGCAGATCAAGAAGCATCGGGGCGCCCGTAAGGAAAAGGGGAGCTATTTCGGACCCTTTGCCAGCGCCGGCGCGGTGAACCGAACGCTGAACCAGTTGCAAAAGGCGTTCCTGCTGCGCAACTGCTCGGACGCAATGTTCGAGAGCCGCACGCGCCCCTGTCTGCAATATCAGATCAAGCGCTGCTCGGCCCCCTGTACCGGGGAAATCAGCGCCGAAGAGTACGCCGCCAGCGTCCGTGATGCCGAGCGGTTCCTGTCCGGGCGCTCCACCAAGATCCAGGAGGAACTGGCGGAACAGATGATGGCGGCCTCCGAAGCGATGGAGTTCGAGCGCGCGGCCGCCCTGCGCGACCGGATCAAGGCGCTGACACAGGTGCAAACGGCGCAAGGCATCAATCCGCGCGGTGTCGCCGAGGCGGATGTCATCGGTCTGCACATGGAGGGGGGGCAGGCCTGCGTTCAGGTCTTCTTCATCCGGGCGAACCAGAACTGGGGCAATCAGGATTTCTATCCCCGCGTCGATGCCGACAACAGCCCCGCCGAGGTGATGGAGGCCTTCCTTGGCCAGTTCTACAGCAACAAGGAGCCGCCGCGGCAGTTGATCCTGTCTGATGATATCGAGAATGGCGATCTGATGGAGCAGGCGCTGAGCGAGAAGGCTGGGCGCCGGGTCGAGGTGATGGTCCCGCAACGCGGTGAAAAGACTGAACTGGTCGCTGGTGCCGTGCGCAATGCCCGCGAAAGCCTGGCCCGCCGCATGGCTGAAAGCGCGACGCAGGCCAAACTGCTGAAGGGGCTGGCGGAGGCCTTTGGCCTAGACGGTCCGCCAAATCGGATAGAGGTCTACGACAACTCGCATATCCAAGGCACCCATGCGGTCGGTGGCATGATCGTCGCGGGCCCCGAGGGGCTGATGAAGAATGCCTACCGCAAGTTCAACATCAAGGGCGACGACCTGACACCTGGCGATGACTTCGGCATGATGAAAGAGGTGCTGAACCGCCGGTTCTCCCGCTTGCTGAAAGAGGATCCCGACCGGGAAAAGGGGCTGTGGCCGGATCTTCTGCTGATCGATGGCGGCGCCGGGCAGGTGTCGGCGGTGGCCGAGATCATGGAAGAACACGGCGTGCAGGATATTCCCATGGTCGGCGTCGCCAAGGGCGTTGACCGCGACCACGGCAAGGAAGAGTTCCACCGGCTGGGTGAGAATGCCTTTGCCCTGCAACGCAACGACCCGGTGCTTTATTTCATCCAGCGTCTACGGGACGAGGCGCACAGATTTGCCATCGGCACCCATCGGGCCAAACGGGCCAAGGCGATGGGGGCGACACCGCTGGATGAAGTGGCTGGTGTCGGCGCCAGCCGGAAACGTGCGCTGCTGGCTCATTTCGGCAGCGCCAAGGCGGTGAGCCGCGCCAATCTCGCTGACCTCAAGGCGGTGGACGGCATTTCCGAGGCGTTGGCAGAACGGATCTACGACCACTTCCACGCGCAAGGCTAGGCGTCTGATTTTGGGGTAGGGGGGAAACATGCTATTCTGGGCGCGCGTCCCTAGCCACCCGGAGGAGCCATGGCTGTTTCCCTGACCGTAAAGCCCGTCGCCTACGACACTTATTCTGTGTCCGGAAAGACGCTGCCGGACATTGCTAAAAGCATCAAGAGCAAGGGGCCCAAGGACCCGAACGACAACAAGAAGGTTACCTTTCTGACCACCACGGAGCTGGAGTGCCTGACCGCCAAGGGCAAATACGTGGCGGATGGCAAGGCAAAGATCGACAAGAAGACCGGCTGGTTCGAGGTCGCGACCAAGGTTTCTACGCTGAAGCTGATCCTGCACACCACGGTGCGATGTCCGAAACGCTCGGTCAGCGGCCTGTCACCGCGGGCACTGATCGAATGGTACCGTTTTTATGCCTGTTGCCTCGCGCATGAGGGGGAACATCTGATCAAGGCCAAGAAGGAATGCGAGAAAATCGCCAAGGAGTTGGACAAGCTCAAAGGCACCGGGCTGGCCGAAACCGAGGCGGAAGCCCTCAAGCTTGCTCAGGAAGACCTGATGCGGGTCATCAATATCCACATCTTTGACGACCGAAATCGCCTGAACGAGGTGCACCGGAAGTTCGATCATTCTAGTCACCACGGTGAAAAGAAGGGCGCACTTTTGGATACCTCGGTTGGGTGATCGGACCACATTCCCGGCGCAGCGGATCTGCAGCGACACAATTGGTCGCGGCCGGTCTTTGCCGGACCACGTCAAAATTTGATTAAGCCTGCTTTCCACTTGTGAAACAGCCGGATAATGTGCGTCCATGACGTGGACCTTGCCCAATATCCTGACCATCGTGCGGCTGCTGGCTGCACCCGGTCTTGCCATCATGTTTCTCTACTTCAGCCGTCCGCTGGCGGATTGGTTTGCGCTGTTGCTGTTTGTCGGCGCAGCGGTGACCGATTGGTTCGACGGCTATCTGGCTCGTGCCTGGAAGCAGGAGACCAAGATCGGCGCGATGCTGGATCCGATTGCGGACAAGGCGATGGTGGTGATCGCGCTGATGATCCTTGTTGGCTATGCAGCCGAGCATTGGGCTCCCTGGCTGGTGCTGCCCGCGACGGTCATCCTGTTTCGGGAGGTTTTCGTCTCTGGCCTGCGGGAATACTTGGGGGATACGGCTGGCACGCTCAAGGTCACCAAACTGGCCAAATGGAAGACGACGGCCCAGATGACGGCCATCGCCACCCTGTTTTGCCAAGGGGTGTTCGAGCACTATCTGGTGATGTCCTCCTTCGGGATGGACGATGAACTGCTGGGGCAGATCCTTGCAGGGGAGGTCGAAGATGTAACCGGCCTCAGATGGAAATTCGAAGGCATGGTCTGGACCGGCCGCATCGGGCTGTGGCTGCTGTGGATTGCAGCGGCGCTGACCCTGATCACCGGGGCCGACTATCTGAAAAAGGCCCTGCCATTTCTGAAGGAGACGCGCTGATGGATGTCTTGTATTTTGCCTGGGTGCGCGAACGGATCGGCCTGCCGCGCGAGCGCGTTGAAACCACGGCGGCAACCGTGTCGGATCTGGTCGAGGAATTGCGCGCACGGGAGCCGCGCTATGCGGCGGCCTTTGCCGATATCTCGGCCCTGCGGGTGGCGCTGGATCAGGAGCTTTCCGATTTTGATGCCCCGCTTGAGGGTGTTCGGGAAGTAGCCTTTTTCCCGCCGATGACGGGGGGCTAAGCGATGCGCGTTCTGGTGCAGGAAGCGTCTTTTGATCTTGGGTCGGTCACCGAAGCTTTTGCTGATGCAGTGGCCGGGGCCGGGGCTGTGGTGACATTCACTGGCGTCGTGCGCGATGCAGACACCGGCGACATGGCCGCGATGGAGATTGAGCATTATCCCGGCATGACGCAGAAGGCGCTGGAAAAAATCGCCTCCGAGGCGATGACGCGCTGGGATCTAGCGGATGCGTTGGTGATCCACCGCTACGGGCGGCTGGAACCCGGAGAGCGTATCATGATGGTCGCAACCGCCGCTCGCCACCGCAAGGACGCCTTTGAGGCGGCCGAGTTCCTGATGGATTACCTGAAGTCCCGGGCTCCGTTTTGGAAGAAAGAGGTCCTGCGGGATGGCGAGGCCGAATGGGTCGCTGCCAAGGACGCCGATGAAGACGCGCTGAAGCGCTGGTAACCCACCACTTCAAGGACATTGAAAGCCTGCATTCGGCCTGCTGGGGGACCCCGGCGGGGCGCTTTCTGCTGTGTACACTTGGGATTTCGACAGGTTTCACGAATTAAAGTAAGTATACATATAATAATTGACACACGGCATCTCTAAAATGTAAGTGGACTTATCAAGTGCCGAGATCGTGGAGGAAAGCGCATGCAATATCACCTGAACGGATTTCGCCCGGGCGATCCCGCGGTGCACACGGACCTTACCCAAAACGGGGGGGATACGGCGCCACTGCCTGACACGCTGGACGTTTTGATTGTCGGTACCGGCCCCACGGGGCTGGTGCTTGCCAGCCAGCTGGCTGCGTTTTCGGACATCCGCACCGGGATCGTCGAACAACGCGCCGGCCCCATCCAGGTGGGGCAGGCGGATGGGATTGCCTGCCGCTCGATGGAGATGTTCGAGGCGTTTGGCTTCAGCGAGAAGGTTCTGAAGGAATCCTACTGGGTCAATGAAACCTCGTTCTGGCGCCCGGATGCGGAAAATCCTGGCACGATCACCCGCAGTGGCCGCATTCAGGACACCGAGGATGGCTTGTCGGAATTCCCCCATGTGATCCTCAATCAGGCGCGGGTGCATGATTTCTTTCTGGAGACTATGGCCAATGCGCCCACGGCGATGGCGCCCTGGTACAACCAGCGCATCAAGGATCTGACGGTGACCGGGGACGCGGAGTACCCGGTGACAGTGACATTGGAAAGCACCGCGCCCGGCCATGAGGGCGAAACCCATGAGCTGCGTGCAAAATACGTGGTGGGCTGCGATGGCGCCCGCAGCCGCGTGCGCGAGGCGATTGGGCGCAAGCTGACGGGCGATTCTGCCAATCAGGCCTGGGGTGTGATGGATGTTCTGGCCGTTACCGACTTTCCTGACATCCGCATGAAGGCCACCGTGCATTCGGCGGAAGAGGGCAACCTTCTGGTGATCCCGCGCGAAGGCGGCTACATGGTTCGCCTCTATATCGAACTGGACAAGCTGAAAGAGGATGAGCGGGTCGCCAGCCGCAATATCACTCTGGACAAGCTGGTCGCGGCGGCGCAGCGGATCCTGCATCCCTATACGCTAGAGGTGAAGGAAACCGCCTGGTGGTCGGTCTATGAGATCGGTCAGCGGCTGTGCGACAAGTTCGACGACGTTCCGGCGGAAAACATCGACAGTCAGCTGCCGCGCGCCTTCATCGCCGGGGATGCCTGCCACACGCATAGTCCCAAGGCGGGGCAGGGCATGAACGTCTCTATGCGCGACGGGTTCAACCTGGGTTGGAAGCTGGCCGCTGTCCTGCGCAAGCAGGCGGTGCCCGAAATCCTGCACAGCTACTCTGCCGAACGGCAGGGGGTAGCAAAGATGCTGATCGATTTCGACCGTGAATTCGCCCGCATGTTCAGCGCCAAGCCCAAGACCGGCGATGCTGAGGGCGACGTCGATCCCGAGGAGTTCCAGAAATATTTCGTGCAGCATGGGCGGTTCACTGCCGGCACGGCCATCCAATACGCGCCCTCGGTTCTGACCGGAGCGGACACCCATCAGGCACTGGCCAGCGGTTTTCCTCTGGGCATGCGGTTCCATTCGGCGCCGGTGATCCGGCTGGCGGATGCGCGTCCCCTGCAGCTGGGCCATGTGGTGCGGGCCGATGGGCGCTGGCGTCTCTTCGCCTTTGCCGCGGCCGATGACCGGGGACAGGAAGGCGGCGCTTTGGATGCGCTATGTCAGTATTTGGAAAGCGACGCTGCCTCACCCTTACGACGCTACACGGCAGAGGGGGCAGATATCGATTCCGTTCTGGATGTGCGTGCGGTGCTGCAGCAGGAGCACCGCAGCCTGACGCCGGGGGACATGCCCTCACTCCTGCGGCCTTTGAAGGGACGCTACGGGCTGCGCGATTACGAGAAGGTCTTCTGCCCGGATCTGAAATCGGGGCAGGATGTCTTTGACATGCGAGGCATTGATCGGAGTCGGGGCTGCATGGTGCTGGTGCGTCCGGATCAGCACGTGGCCCAGGTTCTGCCGCTGGATGCCCATGAGGCGCTCAGCCAGTTCTTTGACGGCTTCATGATCCCGGCAGCGGGATAAGAGAGACGGAGCTCTGCAGCCCCGTAACGGGGCTGCGGGCCTTATGCGGATTCGAAATGGCATGCGACCTGACTCGCCCCATTGGGTTTCAGTACAGGTTGCTCCTGACGGCACAGGTCCTGCGCCAGCGGGCAGCGGTCCACAAAGGCGCAGCCTTTTGGCGGATTGATCGGGCTGGGCGGATCGCCGGAGAGTTTCAGCGGTCGCACATAGCCTTTGGACTTGCGCCGCGCCAGAGAGGGCGCCGCTGCCAGCAGAGCCTGCGTGTAGGGATGTTTCGGACTGTCGAAGAGCTCCTCCCGGCTGGCCTGTTCGACGATCTGGCCCAGATACATCACCGCCACATCATCGCAGAGGTGCCGGACCACGCCCAGATCGTGGCTGATGAACAGGTAGGACAGACCAAGTTCCCGTTTCAGCCGCGCCAGCAGGTTCAGGATTTGCGCTTGAATGGCCACGTCGAGGGCGCTGACAGGTTCGTCACAGACCAGCAGCCGGGGATTGGTGGTGAGCGCGCGCGCGATGGAAATCCGCTGCCGCTGCCCGCCCGAGAACTGGTGCGGGAAGAGGTTCAGCTGATCAGGGCGCAGGCCGACCAGTTCGAACAGCTCCTTGACCCGGACCAGACGGCTGTCGGCATCGCCGATATTCATCAAGTCCATTGGCTCACGCACGATATCTACCACCCGTGCCCGCGGGTTGAGCGAGGAATAGGGATCCTGAAATATCAGCTGAATATCACGCCTTCGGGCGCGCATCGCCTCGTCATCCAGTTGCAGCAGGTCTTCACCGTCGAACAGGATCTCGCCCCCAGCCGCAGGCACCAGCCGGATCGTCGACATGGCCGCCGTGGTCTTGCCCGAGCCGCTTTCACCGACAATGCCAAGAGCGCGGCCCCGCTCCAGCGTGAAGGACACGCCCCGCACCGCCTCCAGAAAGGGTTGCGGTGCAAAAAGCGAAGGTTTCGGCAGGGCAAAGCGGACCTTCAGATCCCGTACATCCAGAAGCGTTGTCATATCCGGTTCTCCTCGACCGCGTGGCAGGCCGCGGGATGGTGGCCATGGGTGGCCAGAAGCGGCTTTTCACGGGTGCAGCGATCGGTGCGATGGGCGCAGCGATCAGCAAAAGCGCAGCCCGCCCCCAGCAAATGCAGCGGCGGCACCACGCCGGGGATTTCCGCCAAGGTCTCCGGCATATCGCCTTTGCCGAGGGCCGGGATGCAGGAGATCAGCCCGCGCGCATAGGGGTGCTGCGGATAGTCCAGCACATCGTCGGCGCTGGCTTCCTCGATGACCCGCCCGGCGTACATGACCGCCACCCGGTCCGCCATTTCACTGATTGCGCCCATGTCGTGGGTGATCAGGATGATGGCCGAGCCGAAATCGCGCTGGATTTCGTTCAGCAGGTCAAAGATCTGCGCCTGCACCGTCACATCCAGCGCGGTTGTTGGCTCATCCGCAATCAGCACCTTTGGGCGGCAGCTTACGGCCATGGCGATCATCACCCGCTGGCGCATGCCGCCAGACAGCTGGTGCGGATAATCCCGCGCCCGTGCGTCGGGCGACGGGATACCGACCCGGTCCAGCAACGCCACCGCATCCCGCAGGGCCTGATCGCGGCTGACGTTCTGGTGCAGCATAATGGCCTCGGCAATCTGATCCCCGACAGTGAACACCGGGTTGAGCGAGGTCATCGGTTCCTGAAAGATCATCGCCATTTCCGAGCCGCGCAGGGCACGCATCCGGGATTCAGAGGCACGGGTCAGATCCTCACCATTGAGGCGGATCGCGCCACCGGCGATGCGGCCGGGCGGGGTTGGGATCAGCCCCATGACCGACAGGGCGGTGATGGATTTTCCGCAGCCGCTTTCGCCTACCACGCCCAGGGTTTCACCGGCGCTGACATGCATCGAAATGCTGTCCAGCGCGGTGACTTCGCCATAGCGGGTGTTGAAGGTGACGCGCAGGTCTTCGATTTCGAGAAGGTGGTTCATCGTTCCCTCAGCTTTGGATTGAAGGCATCGTTGAGCCCGTCTCCGATCAGGCTGACGGCAAAGACGGTAAAGAAGATCGCAAGCCCCGGGAAAGTGACCGGCCACCAGGCGTCCAGAATGTATTCGCGGTTGGCGCCGATCATCAGGCCCCAGCTCATGACATTTGGATCGCCAAGGCCAAGGAAGCTCAGCCCTGCTTCGAACAGGATCGCGACTCCCACAGTCAGCGTGGCTGAGACGATCAGCGGCGGCAGGGCATTGGGCAGGATCACGGTCCAGATGATGCGTTTGTCCCGGGCACCAATCGCACGGGCGGCGGTGACGTACTCAAGGTTCTTGATCTTCAGGAACTCGGCCCGTGTCAGGCGCGCGGTCTGCGGCCAGCTAACCACTCCAATGGCAAAGGCGATGGTGAACAGGGTGGGCGACAGCAGCGTCACCAGCACCATGGCAAACAAAAGGGCAGGCAGCACTTGAAAGAACTCGGTGACGCGCATCAAGAGGTTGTCGACCCAGCCGCCATAGTACCCGGCCAAGGCGCCCATCGCGATGCCGATCACCATGGTGATCGCAGCCGCAACGGCCCCGACCGCCAGGGTCGGCCCGCCCCCGGTCAGCATGCCCGCAATGATGTCCCGGCCCAGATAGTCCGTGCCGAGGGGAAACTCGGGCGTCACCCCGGGCGGTTCATGCGGAGCCCAGACGATGTCGAAGGGATCGCCGCTATAAAAGAAGGTGCCGTATAGCGTCGCGCCTATGATTAGGGTCAGCAGCACCACCCCGAACAATGCCGGAATGTTGCGGCGGAACATCCGCCAGGCTTCCAGCGCCGGGCTTTGGGCCTGATGCTCGGCCGCAGACGTGTCGGTTGCGGTGTTGTCGGACATCAGCTTTTCCCCCTCAGTCGCGGATCGGCCAGCCGGTAGCTCATGTCCGTCAGGATATTGGCGATCACCACCATGGCGCTGGCAAAGAACAGGACCCCCATGATGGTGGGGTAATCGCGGCGCAGGATGGAATCGAAGGCCAGCCGCCCCATGCCGGGCCAGTTGAACACGGTCTCGACCAGCAGCGCGCCCGAGATCAGGTTGCCGAATTGCAGGCCGGCCACCGTCAGGATCGGCAATGCCGCGTTGCGCAGCGCATGTTTGAACAGGATCGAGCGCTGCGAGGCGCCCTTGGCCTTGGCGGTGCGGATGTAATCGGATCCCAGCACCTCAAGCATCGAGGCACGCGACAGCCGGGCGTATTGCGCCAGATAGATGATGGCGAGCGTAAAGGCCGGAAGGGCGAGGTGATGCAGCACGTCCAGCGCCTGCACAAAGATCCCCGCATCGCGCAGCTTGACCGATTGCATGCCTTCGACAGGGAAGATCGGCAAAACGCTGGCAAAGAGGATGATCAGCATGATCCCGGTCCAGAATACGGGCACCGCATATCCGATGGTGGCAAAGACCGAGACGAAGGCGCTCATCACGCCATTGGGCTTGCGGGCTGCGATCACCCCAAGGAAAACCCCGATGATGATCGACAGGACCTGAGCCGTGACTACCAACAGGATGGTCGGCAGGATGCGCTGGGCGATCAGGGTGGCAACAGGCTGATTGAAGAAGAAACTTTCGCCAAGGTCGCCTGTCATCACGTTGCCGACATAGATGCCCAGCTGCGTGATCAGCGGCTTGTTCAGCCCGTATTCTTCGCGGATGCTTTCCAGCATCTCTTCGGTGGCGCCGCCCATTTCCCCGGCAATCACCACTGCCGGATCACCCGGCGCCAGGCGGATCAGCAGGAAGTTCAGGACCACCACACCCAGCATCAGGACCAGCCCATAGCCAATCCGGCGTATCAAAAACGAAGCATTCATTACATGTCCCCGGCAGAAAGAAAGAGGGCGGGCGCCAGTATTCTGTTTGTCGGAGCCCGCCGGTTCAGCCGATCAGGCCCGGGCTCATTCGCCCCAGGAGACCATGTCCATGGGGTGCATGGTGCCCCAAATGCCAGTGGGAACGTTCATCAGTTTCTTGTCGTAGGCCGTGTGATAGGGCAGCGCGTTGATCCAGTAGACCGGCAGGTCCTTTGCGACGATCTGCTGGAACTCGGCATAAAGCTCCTTACGCTTGGTCGGATCGCTTTCGATGGCGGCGGCGTTCAGCAGTTCATCGACCTTTGCATTGGCGTATTGCTGGGTGTTGGACCAGATCACGCCTTGGCGAATGTTGTCGCTGAGATAGGTACGGTGCACCCCGATCACCGGGTCGCCCCAGTTGAACACGATATCCATCGTCAGCTCAAAGTCATGGCCGCCAACCCGGCCGGCCCAGGTCGGGAAATCTGGCGCGGCGCGCACGGTGACGGCAATGCCGATCTTTTTCAGCTGCGATTTCATGTATTCGGCAATCGACTGCTGCTGTTCTTTGGGGCCGGGGATGAAATCAATGGTCAGTTCCATCCCGTCAGCAAACCCGGCTTCGGCCATCAGGGCCTTTGCCTTGTCCAGATCGGCATCATAGGCGGGGATGCTCTCGTCAAAGAAGGGCGAGCTTTCGATGATCGGTCCCCGTTGCGGCGTGGAAACGCCTCTGTGCAACGCCTTGGTGATGAAGTCGCGATCCACCGCATAGGCAATCGCCTGACGCACCCGCACGTCGCTCAGCTTGGGCGAGGCGGTGTTGAAGGCCAGCCAGTTGAGCGGACCAACCGCAGCATAGCCTTCGGCGGTGACACCCAGATGGTCGGCTTTTTCAAGGCGGCGGATTTCCTGGCTGCCGGCCATGAAGGGGTACATATCCGCTTCGCCGTTTTCCATCGCGATCAGCAGCGCTGAGGGATCCTTGATGATGCGGACGATGATCTCATCTAGCTTGGGGCGCCCGTCGAGGAAGAAATTCGGGTTCTTCTTCAGAACGATGGCCTCACCTGCCTTGAATTCCTCCAGCATGAAGGGGCCGGACCCGACAGGTTTGGAATTCATCGGGTGGGATTTGATGTCCTGCCCATCGTCGAACACGTGCTTGGGCAGGACTGGAGCCAGCGCGGGCGACAGCGCCAGCAGCAGCGCGGGGTGCGGATTGCTGAGGTTGATCACAACCGTATGCGCATCTGGCGTGTCGATGCTTTCGACCGGTGCGAACATGGATTTAAAAGGGTGGTTTTCCTTTGTGGTCAGGATGGAATAGGCCACATCTTCCGAGGTGATCGGCTCTCCGTCGTGAAAGGTGGCATTGTCGACCAGGTTCAGCGTGACGGTCAGGCCGTCCTCGGAGGTTTCCCAACTTTTCGCCAGATAGGGCTGCGGCTCCCAGTTTTCGTCATAACGGATGGGCGAGGCAAAAATCTGCGTCGACGGCACGGCGGTTGCGATGCCCGATTGCACCGCGCCGTTCAGGTGTCGCGGCACCTGACTGGAGGCGATGACCAGCGTGCCACCGTCGCCAAATGCGGGCAGGGCGGTAGAGGATAGTGCGGCAAATGCGGCCGCGCCCAAGAGGCGTGACATGAGTTTCATCTGGATCTCCCTGATCGTTTTTTTGCTGTTTCAATCAGGCTAGTCTCGCTCACTCGTCTCAGAAAACAGTCTTTTGCAGGGGTGAAAGTCTCATTTTTTAGCGGAAGATGTGAACAGAGGAGGGTGTTTCCTGCGGGTTGGAAAACAGTAAATCATCAAAATCCCCACGCTCCGCCACCTCGCGGCAGGAGGCCAGAACCGATTTCACGATGGCAGATTTTTGTGACGCAGGCGTGTAAGCCACTCCATATTGTGGTGATTCCAGATCGCCCTTGATCGGGCGGGCGACATAGCCGCTTTGTCCGACACGGTCGTTAGGGCCGCAGATATTCATCAGCGCATAGCCAAAGTTCGCTGCAACAAGCCCCCGCAGGACAGACGAGCTTTTGGTGGTATGCGCAATATTCGGGCGCAAGCCCCGGGCTTCGAAAAGGCTGCAAAAATAGGCACGTGTCCCCGGTAGGTCCAGAAGGATCATCGGCAATTCCGCCAGATCCTGAAGATCGACCTCCGGCTTTTGGGCCAAGGGTGACTCGTCGGGGATCAGGGCAATCGGTGTGGCCCGGAACATCGGAATGAAAGGCTGCGCCTCTGGCGTGGTGCGCCGGTAGGTCAGCGCCACATCAATGGCGCCGGAGCTCAGCAGATCGGCAATCGACTGCATGTCGCCCTCTTTCAGCTCGATGCTGATTGACGGGTAGTCTTCGGAAATCCGCTTCAGGATCGGCGGCAGGACATAGGGTGCGGTCGGGGCATAACAACCCATTCGCAGGGTCCCTGCCAGATCACCGGTCAGGGACATCAGATCCGATTCAAAAATCCTGGATTGTTCAAGAAACTCCTGAACCCGCTCGCCTACAGCCAGCCCGCTGCTGGTTGGGACGATCCCGCGCGCGGGCAGCCGCCGCAAGAGTTCAGTGCCCGTCGTTTGCTCGATCATGTCGATGGCCGCGGTGATCGAGGATTGCGAAATATTCATCTCGACAGCGGCCCGTGCGATGGAGCCGGTCCGCAGCGCCGCATCGAAATAGCGAAGTTGTTTGAGCGTGAAACGCATATCAATTCCTGCATTTTTTGCGGGTTACCTCGACAGTAATTACATTTTTCCAATGTTCAAAGCTTGGATATCCCAAAGGGGAACCCAAAGGTGCTCCATGTCAAAAATCACTGTTTTCAAAGCAAAAAAAATCATCACTCAGGATCCGAACAATCCGGTAGCGACCCATGTCGCGGTGCAGGACGGCAAAATTCTGGCCGTTGGCGATGCCGATTGCGCGCAGCAATGGGGCGCTGTCGAACGTGATGACAGCCTAAGCGGGGCGGTCCTGATGCCCGGTTTTGTCGAAGGTCATGCCCATATGATGGCGGGGGCGATGTGGAACTATGCCTATGCCGGATATCACGACCGGATCGACCCCGACGGGCGTATGTGGTCGGGCATGACGGACATTGGCGAGGTGATTTTCGGCCTCACGGAGTACGCCGGATCTCTGGGTGAGGACGTGCCACTGATCGGCTGGGGATTTGATCCGATTTTCTTGCCCACTGAGCGGCTGAACCGGCACCATCTGGATGAGATCAGCACCACCCGCCCGATTGCCATCATCTATTCCAATTTCCACCTGATGTGCGTGAACTCAAAGGCGCTGGAACTGGCGGGATACAGCCGGGAGACCAATGCCGAGGGGGTTCTAAAGGGTCCCGACGGCAGCCCGACCGGCGAGTTGCAGGAGATGGCAGCAATGTTCCCAGTAATGCGTCGGCTTGGCATCGATTTCCGCAGCTTGGCCCAGCAGGCGCCATCGATCCAGACCTATGGTGAGGTCGCCAAACGCGCGGGCGTCACCACCATCGCCGATCTCTTCTCTACCATGGAAGACAGCGATCTGGATGTCATGCTTGAGGTAACCGGCGCGCCGGATTTCCCGGTTCGCATCGTGCCTGCGCAGGGGGCAATGGGGGCAACGCCCGAACAGATCGCCGCCCGTGCCAAAGATCTGCGCGCTCGCTCCACCGACAAGCTGCGCCTTGGGGCGGTCAAGCTGATGACCGATGGCTCGATCCAGGGCTGGACCGCGCGGGTGAAATGGCCCGGCTACGTGGGCGGACAGCCTAATGGCATCTGGAACACTGCACCCGATCAGATCTACGCCCTGTGCGAAGTGATGCAGCGTGAAGGCGTGCAGATGCATATCCACGTCAACGGCGACGAAGCTTCGCAGGTCGCCATCGACGCCATCGAGGCGGCTCTGCGCTGGGCGCCGGGGCAGGGGCATCGCCATGTGCTGCAACATTGCCAGATGATGGGACGTGATCAGTTCGAACGCTGCGCGGAGCTGGGGATCTGCACCAATATCTTTGCCAATCATATCTGGTACTTCGGCGATCAGCACGCGGCTGCAACCATTGGTGAGGATCGCGCCACGCGGATGGATGCCTGCCGAGCCTCGCTGGACGCAGGCGTGCATATGACGATCCATTCCGATGCGCCGGTCACGCCGCTGGCGCCGTTGTTTACCGCCTGGTGTGCCGTCAATCGCCAGACCATGAGCGGCCGAACCCTGGGCGCGGCGCAACAGATCACCGTGGAAGAGGCGCTTCATGCGATCACCCTTGGCGCGGCCTATACGCTGCGGCTCGATGATGAGATCGGTAGTATCGAGACAGGTAAGAAAGCCGATTTCGCAGTGCTGGGGGAGGACCCGACCGCGGTGGACCCGATGGCGCTGAAGGACGTGCCGGTTCTGGGCACAGTGTCGGGCGGTCAGGTGCATCTGCTGTGATCCGCCATGATTGACAGCCGCCTGCCAATGACCGTGATCGGGGGGTACCTCGGCGCGGGCAAGACCACGCTGATCAACCACCTTCTGTCGGCGCCGCATGGCCAGCGTCTGATGGTTCTGGTCAATGATTTCGGCGCCATCAATATCGATGCCGAACTTCTGCACAGCGCCGATGAGGACACGCTGACCCTGACCAATGGCTGTGTCTGCTGCACCATGGGGGCGGATCTTTTCATGGCTATTGCTGATGTTCTCGACCGCACTCCGCGCCCGGATCACCTGATCATCGAGGCCAGCGGCATTGCTGATCCGCAAAAGATTGCCAATGCCGCCGTGGCAGAGCCAGAGATGCGTTTTGGCGGCATCGTGACCGTGGTCGATGCGGGCAGCTATCAGAGCCTTTCCAGCGACACGTTGATCGGCCCGCAGATCCGCGATCAGGTGGCTTGCGCTGATCTGGTGCTGGTCAGCAAGACCGAAGAAATACCGGCTGCTGTGGCCCTTGGGCTGGCCGCCGACAGCCGGTCGGCCCCGGTTCTGCTGAGCGATGCAGACCATGTGGCCGAACTGCTGCTGTTGCAGCCGGACCCCGGCAGCAAGCCGCAGCGGGGGGGCAGGGCACATCCGGATTACATGCATTGGCATCACAGTGCGGATATCGTTCTCAGCCGGGAGGAACTCGCCCGGATCGTTGAGACCCGCCCACCCGGCTTGTTCCGGATCAAGGGGTTCGTGCGTGGCAGGCCGGGGCGGGGCTGGCTTATTCAGGTGGTTGGGCAGGACGTTAGCATTACCCCGGCTGACGTGCCCGGTGACACGCATCTGGTCGGGATCGGCCTCTCCGCTCAGGTCACGGTGCAGGACTGTGAGGCATGGTGGCGGGGGGCAGAACAGCTCTCTGCGGCACCTGCCAAGGCGGATTGAGGTCGATCAAGGACAGCGCAGCCCGCACCTAGTATTCCTGTATCCACATTCGGTTCATAGCCAGCAAATGCGGATACAGGCATGCGACAGGAGGCGGCTGCAATGACGCTTTTCAAAGATCGAACAGATGCGGGGCAGGCCCTTGCGGCCGAACTGTCTGGCAAAGGGTATCAAGACCCGGTGATCCTTGCGCTGCCGCGCGGCGGCGTTCCGGTTGCGGCCGAAGTTGCGCGCGCGCTGAGTGCCCCGATGGATCTGATCATGGTCCGCAAGATCGGCGCTCCTGAGCAACCCGAACTCGCTGTGGCGGCAGTGGTGAACGGCTCGGAGCCAAAGATTGTCACAAACCGGGAAATCGCCAGATCCTTTGGCCTTGCGGCGGCGGATATCAAACGGATGTCACAGCCCCGGCTGGAGGAAATCAGGCGCCGCCGGGACGTCTATCTGAAAGGGCGCAAGCAGGTGCCGCTTAGGGGGCGGACGGCGATTGTCGTGGATGATGGCATCGCCACCGGGGCCACGGTCCGGGCTTCGCTGCGGGCAGTGCGTGCGCGCAAACCGGCGCGGCTGGTGCTGGCGGTGCCGGTGGCGCCGCGCGATGTCGCCGAGAGTTTGCGCGACGAAGTAGATGAGCTGATCTGTCTGAAAATGCCTTTTCCTTTCGGTTCAATTGGGCGCTTCTACAGCGATTTTTCGCAGACCTCGGATGGAGAGGTCGTCCGCCTTCTGGATGCGGCGGCCAAGGCAGCCTCCGCAGAAACGCCCTGAGACAGGGCCAAGGCAACGCGTCCGGTGGTCCCTTCAAGGATCGTGTCTGCCCGCGTTTTCACCCAAGGCTTGTGTCTGGGCACTGGCGGGGTGATCGCAAGTATGCCACCTTTCCCACACCCATGCTGAACCAAATCAGGAGCTTGCATGTCTGATACGGCACTGTCGCCCGATGAACTGAGACGGGTCTGCGATCCGAGCGAGTTCGAGTTTGCAACCACCGCCGATCTTGAGCCGCTTGAAGGGCCGCTGGGGCAGGGCCGGGGAATGGAGGCGATCCGCCTGTCGGCGCAGATGAAACACCGCCGGTTCAATCTTTATGTGCAAGGCCCACGGGGCAGTGGCCGTAAATCCGCCGTGCTGCGCGTGTTGGAGGAAGAGGCCGCCAGCCGCCCCATTCCAAAGGACTGGGTCTATGTGCAGAACTTTGAGGACGCCGATCAGCCCAACGCCATTTGTCTGCCGCGCGGGCAGGGCGTGCGGCTGCGCAACGCGATGGCCCGGCTGCTTGAGGAGTTGGCCAATCATATCCCGGCGCTGCTGGTGTCCGAAGACTACCAGAACAAGCGCATGGCGCTGGAGCAGGATTACAATGCGCGGCGCGAGGAGGCCTTTGATGCACTGCGTCAGAAGGCCGAAGCCAGGAATGTCGCGATCTTGAGTACACCGATGGGGTTTTCCCTGGCCGCAAAACGCGACGATGAGATCGTCAAACCGGAGGTGATCGAAAAGCTGCCCGAAGAAGAGCGGATACAGATCCGCGACGCGGTTGCGGAAATTCAGAGCGAACTGGAGGATTTCCTTCTGGACCAGCCCGAGCTGGAGCGGGAACAGCGCGATGCGTTGACCCGGCTCAATGCGGAAATGGCGCGGATCGCAGTGGATGCCGCCGTCGACAGGGCCTGTCGCGGTTTTGTCGAGATCGATGAGCTTGGTCCGTATTTCACGGCCCTGCGGGATGATCTGGTGGCCCATGCGGATCTGTTCCTGTCACTGGACCTGGGGCGCTCCAAGGCGCCGTTTCCCGCCGGGCTGGCTGCCCT
The DNA here is from genome assembly GCF_039839315.1 of Phaeobacter sp. CAU 1743. Taxonomy (NCBI): domain Bacteria; kingdom Pseudomonadati; phylum Pseudomonadota; class Alphaproteobacteria; order Rhodobacterales; family Roseobacteraceae; genus Phaeobacter; species Phaeobacter sp. CAU 1743. The sequence goes on from NZ_JBDOQR010000006.1 coordinate 117,669, forward strand.
ACGCGAGGATCCGCAGTTTCACCGCTATCATGTCAATGTTGTGGTGACCCATGAGGGAGATGCGGACCGGGCGCCGGTGGTTGAGGAAAGCCTGCCGACGCTGGCCAATCTGACTGGGCAGATCGACTACATGGCGATGCAGGGTGTGCTGGTCACCGATTTTACCCAGATCAAACCGGGGGCATTGCATCGGGCAAACGGGGGCTTTCTGGTGCTGGACGCCCGCCGGGTGCTGGCGGAACCCCTGGCCTGGGATGCGCTGAAACGCTGTTTGGAAACAGAGGCGGTCCATGTGATCACCCCGGGTGAACGGCTGGGGCTGATTTCGACCACCACGATGAAACCCGAACCGATCCCGCTGGATGTGCGGGTTGTGCTGGTTGGGGATCGTATGCTGCACATGCTGCTGGCGGAATACGATCCGGATTTTGACAAGTTTTTCCGCGTCACCGCTGATTTCGGGCCTGACATGGTGCGCGATGCGGACAGTGTTGCGCTGTTTGCCCGCCGGGTTGCGGCGCTGGTGAACGAAGAGGCGCTGCGCCCGGTGACCGCTGATGGTGTGGCGGCGCTGATCGATGCCGCCTCGCGCGCCTCGGCGGATCAGGAAAAGCTGAGCCTTCGGATCGAGACCTTGTGGGATATACTGCGTGAGGGCAATCACTACGCCCGCCAGGAGGGCGCTGAGGCCATTTCGGCAAAACATGTAAATGGCGCCATAACTGCCGCCGAAGAACGCCGTGGTCTGATCCGCGACCGGATGCGCGAGATGATCGCGCGGGAGCAGATCCTGATTTCCACCCGGGGCAGTGAGATCGGTCAGATCAACGGGCTGACCGTTTCGGCGCTGGGCGAAGAAAGCTTTGGCGCGCCGGTGCGGATCACCGCCCGCGTTCGCGTAGGGTCCGGACGTGTTGTTGATATTGAGCGCGAGGCCAAGCTGGGCGGTCCGATCCATTCCAAGGCGGTGCTGATCCTTTCTGGCTATCTGGCGGCGCGCTATGTGCCAGACGCACCCCTGTCGCTTTGGGCCAGCCTCGTTTTCGAGCAAAGTTATGGCGGCGTCGAAGGCGACAGCGCGTCGTTGGCAGAACTCTGCGCCCTGATGTCGGCCCTTGCCGAGGTGCCAATCTCACAGTCCTTTGCGGTGACCGGATCGGTGAACCAGATGGGTGATGTCCAACCCATTGGCGGCGTGAATGAGAAGATCGAAGGGTTTTTCGAGGTCTGCCGTACCGAGGGGCTGACAGGCCGTCAGGGGGTTCTGATCCCGCGCAGCAATGTGGAGAACCTCATGCTGAAACCCGAGGTGGTGGAGGCGGTGCGCGCCGGGCAGTTCCAGATCCATGCGGTCAGGCATGTGGATGAGGCCATCGAACAGCTGACCGGCTTGCCTGCCGGGCTGCGCGATCTGCACGGTGCCTTTGAAGACGGGTCGGTCAATGCCAATATCGAGGTCAAGCTTTTGGATTTCGCACAGACGCGCGCTGCCATGGGGGGATCATACGAGGCGCCGAACTCTCCGGACCCAGAGGACTGATCCCGGAAGGTCAGGACGCGCTACGCGTCATTTCCATTGCATTTCGGCCCCGGTCAGAGAAATCAGCAACGTATCCTGCGGCATCTGGCCAAGGCCTTCGAACATCTTGATATAATTGAGGTTCGAGTGAATTTCGGCGATCTTGTCGTCTTTAATCCGGAACATCATCTGGCCGTCAAAATCAAAAGGCGGGCGTGTGGGGTGTTTCGTGACAGCTACCGTGAAACAGGTAATCACCCAGTCGCCTAGCTCTTCGAAGACAGAAAAGGACACCTCTGGTGTGCATTCAAGGCGCGCTTTCAGGGCCGAGACGATATCGATGGACCTGAAATCCTTGTCTGCCAGATTGGACACCGGGCCACTCGCCTTTGCACCGGTTGAAAACATCTCGTCCTGTATTTGGTCGTTGTTCCGGTACCAGATTTCCTCGAACCAAAACCGCACCAACTCTGCCTTGCTTCCCACCAGTTATTCACCTGTTTAGAGTTCCCGTTTGGCGGGATTTTATGCCGTGTTTACGACCGCCGTCGAGAGCATGAATATGTCGGTCGCGACCTGTGTCAAAAAGGCCAAAATCGGGCGGGTTGGCTGCCCTGTGGTTATACTGGGCAGTCGCGGATTGAGCTGCTAGCCTGATTGAGGCCTCGGGGTTCAATCGCAAATGCGGGGCACAGCGGGGCAGGGATCGGGGAATCCGGGTGCAATTGAGGAGTTGCGCAGCCTGCCGCGCGTCGGGAGGGGAAACGATGAAACACGCTGAGCAACAGGCAGATGTCATTATCGTCGGGGCGGGGCTGGCCGGACTGGTGGCCGCCGCCGAACTGGCGGACCGGGGCAAGACGGTCATGATCGTCGATCAGGAACCCGAGGGTTTTCTTGGCGGGCAGGCTTTCTGGTCGCTGGGCGGGCTGATGTTGATCGACAGCCCCGAACAGCGCCGCATGGGGATCCGTGACAGCCGTGAATTGGCCTATTCTGACTGGATGGGCAGCGCTGGTTTCGACCGTGACGAAGACCTCTGGCCGCGCAAATGGGCCGAAAGCTATATCGATTTTGCGGCCGGTGAGATGCGGTCGTGGTTGCATGACATGGGTATGCGCTGGTTTACCATCGTCGGCTGGGCCGAACGGGGCGGTTCCTTCGCCTCGGGGCATGGCAATTCGGTGCCACGGTTCCATCTGACCTGGGGCGTGGGTCCCGGCACGCAGGAGCCGTTCGAGCGCCGCGTCAGGGAGCACGAAAAGGCGGGGCGCATCAACCTGAAGTTCCGCCACCGCTGTTCACATCTGCTGATGCAGAACGGCGCCTGCACGGGCATCAGCGGTGAGGTTCTTGCCGAAGACACCAGCGCCCGCGGGCAGAAGACCAACCGCGAGGTCATTGGCGATTTTGAATTGCGCGCAGCCAGCGTGGTGGTGGCCTCGGGCGGGATCGGTGGCAACCTGGAACTGGTGCGCAAGGCCTGGCCGACGGACCGGCTGGGGGCCGCGCCAAAACACATGATCGCAGGCGTTCCCGCCCATGTGGACGGCCGTATGGTCGCGATCACCCAGCAGGCCGGTGGCCATGTGATCAACGCCGACCGCATGTGGCATTACACCGAAGGCGTGAAGAACTGGGATCCGATCTGGCCGAACCATGGCATCCGGATCCTGCCGGGACCGTCCTCAATGTGGTTCGATGCGACCGGCAACCGTTTCGCGCCGCCTGCCATGCCGGGCTTCGACAGTCTTGGCACGCTGAAGGCCATTCTGGCCACGGGCTATGATTATTCCTGGTTCATCACCACGCAGAAAATCATCAAGAAGGAATTTGCGTTATCCGGATCAGAGCAGAACCCGGACCTTGCCTCCAAAAGCTGGAAACAGGTCCTAAAACAGCGACTTTTGAATAAGAAGGCGACCCCCAACGTGGAAGCCTTCAAGGAGCACGGCGAGGATTTTGTCGTTGCTGACCGGTTGGAGGATCTGATCGCCAGGATGAATGCACTGCAAGGGAACAGCCTGCTGGATGCCGGAAAAATACGGGACGAAATCACTGCCCGGGACGCGCAGATCGACAACCCGTTCTCAAAAGACGCCCAGATGATGGCGATCCACGCGGCCCGCAATTATCGCGGTGACAGGCTGATGCGCACGGCAAAGCCGCACCGGATCCTGGATCCCGACAACGGTCCGCTGATCGGGGTCCGGCTCAGCATCATCACTCGCAAGACGCTGGGCGGTCTTCAGACCGATCTGAATGGGCAACTGGTCGATGCCAATGGCAAGACCATTCCCGGCCTTTTCGCCGCGGGAGAGGTCGCCGGGTTCGGCGGCGGTGGCTATCATGGCTATAACGCGCTCGAGGGCACGTTTCTGGGCGGCTGTATTTTTTCGGGCCGCCAAGTGGGACGGGCGGACAGCATTGCCTGATGACCGGGATTAGTCCTCTAAGTAATTCGCCAGATAGGAATCCAGCAGGGTGAGAAACTCCTGCGCGTAGATATCAGCGTTTTCTGGGTTGGACTGAGCCGCGATCATATCCTCCATGGCAACCGCGATCTGCAGTACCGTCTGGGCCACCACCTTTGGATCGCCCCCATGAAATCCGTCCTGACCGCGTTTCCAGCGCATTTCCATTAGGGTCGTGTCTCGGAGTTGGTGGAAATTTGAAGGCGGCGTAATCTCCGGGTGAACATCCACCCACCCAACCGGCGGCGGCAACCGCCAGGGAGATCACGCCATGACCAAGAATACCTATACTTCCAG
>NZ_JBDOQR010000060.1:0-29151 GCF_039839315.1 Phaeobacter sp. CAU 1743
ACGGCTGGGAAACCCTCTCTCAGCCCCTCGAACCCATGCCCCTTGACCTCGCAGCCTAAAACACCGACCCTTCACATGCCCGGAGCGCGCCGCCAGGGAATTTCCACAGCATTCGCGACACGACCAGTCACACAGCGCGGCGATTATGGTAAGCAGTATACAGAACTACAGCAATTGTCGCCTTCGTCAGATCCCCGAGAAGGAACGGGTAAAGACCGGCGTTCAGCAACTTTTCGCCATAGCCGACAAAGCCACCCAACCAGAACAGCCCTGCGCAATACATGAGTATCGAGCCCAAAAAGACCGCGACAGATGCTCTGAATGAAGGCCAAAGTCCTTGCAGTGCTTGAACAACCCAACCGGCAGCCGCCGCTGCAAGTGCGAAGCCTATCAGGTATCCGCCTGTGGGACCCGCAATATACGCCAGTCCGGCCGGAGCCGGAGGCGTGCCTGCGAAGACCGGCAGGCCAAGCAGACCTTCAAAAAGGTATGTCACAACAACAAGACTACTGCGCACCGGCCCCAGGAAAAGGCCCAGACCCAAGACAACCAGGGTCTGTGTAGACATAGGTACGGGGTAGAACGGCACCACGATTTTGGCGGATAGTGCCAAAAGAATTGTGCCGACGAGTATTATCGAGATTTCTCGGGTCAGTCTTGCGACTGATTGGCTTTGAGTGGTTTCCAGATTCATCTTTTTCGTCCTTGTTTCTGAAGATTGTTATTTTTTGGATAGTAAGCTCACATGCGCTTGGCGACTTCTTCCAACATGACTTCGCTCGCCCCGCCGCCGATGGCCTGCACACGGGCATCGCGTGACATGCGTTCCACCGGTGTTTCGCGCATATAACCCATGCCGCCGTGAAACTGGACGCAGTCATAAAGCACGCTGTTCACCAGTTCGCCGCAATAGGCTTTGACCATTGAGACCTCTTTCACGCAGTCACCGCCCGCGGCATCCAGACCGGCGGCGTGATAGACCAGCTGACGTCCTGCCGCGATCCGCGTCTGACAGTCGGCCAGCCGTTGGCGCACGGCCTGCTTGTCCCACAGAACGCCGCCAAAGGCCCTGCGCTGCTTGACGTAATCCACGGTCATGTCCAGCGCGGTTTGCGCTTCGGCACAGGCCATCGCACCCAGGACGATGCGTTCGTTCTGGAAGTTCTTCATCACCGAATAGAAGCCGCGGTTGACCTCGCCCAGAACGTTTTCGGCCGGGATGCGGACATCTTCGAAGATCAGTTCGGCAGTGTCCGAGCACAGCCAGCCGGTCTTGTTCAACGCCCGTCCGACCGAAAAGCCCGGCGTGCCTTTTTCGACCGCAAACATGGTGATCCCGCGCGACCCCTTGGCATCGGGATCGGTCTTGGCGCCGACAAAGTAGAGATCGCCATGCACGCCGTTGGTGATGAACATCTTGGTGCCGTTCAGCACCCAATCCGACCCGTCCCGCACCGCGCGGGTGCGCATGCCGGCCACGTCCGAGCCCGCGCCCGGCTCGGTCACGGCGACGGCGGTGATCATTTCGCCAGAGGTGATCGACGGCATCCACCGCGCCTTCTGTTCGGGCGTGCCGGCGTTTTCCAGATGCGGCGAGGCCATGTCGGTGTGGACCAGAACCGTGGCCGAGAATCCGCCGAAGGTGGATCGCCCGACCTCTTCGGCCAAAACCACGCTGGACATCACGTCCAGCCCCGCGCCGCCATACTGTTCGTCATAGCGCATCCCCAGAACGCCGAGATCACCCATCCGGCGCAGCACGTCGCGGGGCACCATGCCCTCCTCCTCCCAGGGCTCGGCCTTGGCGGTCACCTCGGTTTCGATGAACCGGCGCAGCTGGTCGCGGATCAAGTTGAGGTCTTCGTTGAACGGGCCGGAGGCCGCGGTGATGTTGTCTTGTCTGGTCATGTGTTTTCCTCTGGATCGAGTTTGATAAGTGGGGCGTGCCCGGCAACCGTGTCGCCCGGTGCACAATAGATTTCCGTCACTACGCCCGCGACCGGCGCGGGCAGGCTTTGCAACAGCTTCATGGCCTCAAGCACCACAAGCGTGTCACCGGCTTTAACGCGGTCGCCGCGTGCGACACGCACCTCGGCAACGGCGCCGGGCATGGGTGCGGACAACAGGTCAGCGACGCCAGACCCGCCGGTGGCACGTTGCAGATGCTGGTCTTCCAGCGTGCGCAGGTCTGTCGCGGTCATTCCGGCAGGGGTTTGCAGGTGCACCCGCCAGTGACCCGGCGCGCGCGAGACATAGGCGGTGCGCGAAAACGGAACCCCGTCGATGCGTCCGCTCAGACGGCATCCTGTTAAGGCGGCACTCTCGACCGCGATGGTCTGGCCGTCCAGTTGTACGGCTGTCAACACCGACCCGGAGCCGTTTACGCGGATCGGGTCGTCTTTGGTCGTCTCCCAATAGGATGCTGCACCGGGCCACCCCGCAGGGGCCGTGAGCCGCCATGACCCCAGGCTTTCCCAGGGCGACGCGCCCGCCGGGGCGAGATGCAGATGCAGCGCCATCGCGGCAAGGGCCATGTCCCGGGGATCAGCGGACGGTTCAGTCCAGCCGCCTGGAAACATCTCGGGCAGGCCTGAGGTATGGTGCCGGAACGCCTCAAAATCCGGGTGTGTCAGCAACGCGCGCTGATAGGCCAGGTTCAGACCGACGCCACCGACTGCAAAGGCATCCATTGCGACAACCGCCCGGCGGATCGCACCGGCCCGATCCGGCGCGTGGACGATCAGCTTGGCAATCATCGAATCGTAATGGTGGCTGACGACCGAGCCTGCCTCGACCCCGGTATCGAGCCGCACGCCGGCGGGCGGAGCCCAAAGGCTGATCTCGCCCGTTTCGGGGCGGAAATTCTCGGCCGGGTTTTCGGCGGCGATGCGGATTTCAATGGCGTGCCCGTCAAACTGCACATCGCCTTGCGTCAGCGCCAGCGGCTCGCCCCGCGCGATGCGCAACTGCCATTCGACCAGATCGATGCCGGTGATCGCCTCGGTCACGGGGTGTTCCACCTGCAACCGGGTATTCATTTCCAGAAAGTAGTATTCACCGCGCCCGGGGTCATAGAGGTATTCCACCGTCCCGGCGGAGCGATAGCCGATCGCCTGCGCCAACCGCACCGCTGCCGCACGCATGCGGTCGCGCACAGCCTCGGGAAGATCGGCGGCGGGGGCTTCTTCGATCAGCTTTTGGTGGTTGCGTTGCAGCGAACAATCGCGGTCGCCCAGATGCAGCACGGTGCCGTGAGTGTCGCCCAGAACCTGCACTTCGACGTGGCGGGCACGGGGTGCATAGCGTTCGAGGAACACCGCCGGATCGTCGAAGGCGCTCTGCGCTTCGGCCCGGGCAGATGCAATCGCTTCGGGTGCGTCGCCCGGATCGGAGACCAGCCGCATCCCGCGTCCGCCGCCGCCGGCGCTGGCCTTGACCAGAAAGGGGGTGCCTAGCGCCTCGGCCTCTTGCAGCAGGCGCGCGTCGGACTGATCCTCGCCTCGATAGCCGGGCAGGACGGGCACGCCTGCGGCTTCGGCGGCAGCCTTGGCCTCGATCTTGGAGCCCATCCGCGCGATAGCGTCGGGTTCCGGCCCGATGAACACAAGGCCCGCCGCCTCGACCGCCGCCGCGAAACCGGCATTCTCAGACAGAAAACCATAGCCCGGGTGCACCGCACACGCGCCCGTCGCCCGCGCGGCCTCAAGGATGGCCTCGACGTTCAAATAACTGTCCGACGGGGCGGCCCCACCGATGCAGACGGCATGATCGGCCTCGGCCACGAAGGGCGCGTCGCGGTCCGCGTCCGAAAACACCGCTACGTTTTCCAGCCCCAGTTTGCGGCACCCGCGCTGGATGCGCCGGGCAATCTCGCCCCGGTTGGCGATCAGAACGCGGGTGAAGCTCATTTCACCCGCCATGACGGAACGCCCTTGTTGATGAAACTGTTGATGCCTTCGATACCTTCCTCAGTCTCCCACGCATCGGCCAGCCGGTCGGCGGTGTAGATCATGTTGGTCTCCAGATCGTGGGACGCGACATAGGCGATCAGCGCCTTGGTATCGGCCACGGCACCCGGCGCGGCCTGAAGGTGATCATGCACCACCCGGTTCACCGTGGCGTCCAGGTCGCCCGGCGCGACAACCTCGGTCAACAGACCGATCCGCTCGGCGCGGGCCGTGTCGAACAACGCCCCCGACAGCATGGTTTCACGCGAATGCACCTTGCCGATGCGGGCCACCACATAAGGCGATATATTCGCGGGCAGAAGGCCCAGTTTTACCTCGGTCAGACCGAAGCGCGCGCCTTCGGCGCCGATGGTGTAGTCGCAGACGGAGATCATGCCGACACCGCCACCGTAAGCCGGGCCGTTGATCCTCCCGATCAAGGGTTTGGGCAGCGTGTCAAGACGGCGCAACAGCCGCGCCAGCGTGGCGCTTTGTGCGACCCTTTCACTACGGGTTTTCTCGACATTAGAGGCGAACCAGTTGAAATCGCCGCCCGCGCAGAAGCTCTTGCCCGCGCCGGTCAGGACCACAATACGCACATCGTCATCTGCAGCCAGCTTTTCGGCGGCATCGTATAGCTCTGCGATCAATTCGCCATTCAGCGCATTGTGTTTGTCGGGGCGGTTGAGCGTCAGCGTGGCGACGCCACGCGCATCGGTTTCGATAAGGATCGTGTTGTAGGTATTGGTCAACTTGAAGCCTCACATTCTGAATACAGGCGTATGGCGACCGGCTTCGGGCACCGATGTCACGATGGCCAGACACAGGCCAAGGATATCGCGGGTTTGCGCGGGTTCGATCAGCCCGTCATCCCAAAGCCGCGAGGTGGCATAATAGGGATCGGACTGTTCACCGTACTGGGCCCGAACCTGCTCCTCGATCAGCTTCATGTCGGCCTCCATCTTGCCCGGGTCGCCCCCTTTCTGGCGGCGCAGTTCCAGCATCACATTTGTGGCGATGTCGGCAGACATGGTGGCCAGTTCCGCCGTGGGCCAGGCAAAGAGAAAATTCGGGGCGAAACCACGTCCGCACATGCCGTAGTTGCCTGCCCCGTATGAGCCGCCCAAGAGGACCGACAGGCGCGGCACCTTGGCAACCGACATGGCATAGACCAGCTTGGCGCTGTCTTTGGCAATGCCGCCGCGCTCGGCTTCGGTGCCGACCATGAAGCCCGAGATGTTGTGGAGGAACAAAAGCGGGATGTTGCGTTGATCGCACATCGACACGAATTGCGCGCCCTTGAGCGAACTGTCGGACACAAGCGCCCCATTATTTGCGAGAATGCCCACTCGATAGCCGTGAATCCGGGCGGTGCCGCAGACCAGCGTCTCACCCCATCCGGGCTTGAATTCGCGGAATTCGCCGGCGTCGATCATGCGCAGCAGAACCTCGCGCATGTCATAGGGCTGTTTGCGATCGGCGCTGATGACGCCAAGCAGTTCCTCTGGGTTGCGCGCCGGCGGCGCGCAGGTTGCATCGGGACCCATCGGGCGCGACAGGCCCAGTTCGGATACGATGTCGCGCATCAGAGCAAGCGCATGATACTCGTCCTCGGCCAGATGGTCAGACACACCGGAGACGCGCGAATGCATCTCGGCCCCCCCCAATGTTTCTCCATCAACCTCTTCGTTGATCGCCACCTTGACGATCGAGGGGCCGCCCAGATGGATGCGTGCGTTGCCGCGTACCATGATGACTTCGTCCGACAGGGCCGGGATATAGGCCCCACCGGCCGTGCAGCCTCCAAAGACCGCCGAGATCTGCGGCAGGCCGCTCGCGGACATGTTGGTTTGACGATAAAAGGAATTGCCGAAATGGCGGGCATCGGGGAAAACCCGGTCCTGCTCTGGCAGATAGGCACCGCCGCAATCCACCAGATAGAGGCAGGGCAGCCGGTTCTCGGCTGCGATTTCCTGGGCGCGGATGTGTTTCTGCACGGTTTCGTGATAGAAAGACCCACCCTTCACTGTCGCATCGTTGGCGATCACAACGCAGGGCAGCCCGTGGACGATCCCGATACCGGTCACGATCCCCGCACCGGGCACCTCGCCCCCGTATTGACCGTAGGCGGCAAGCGACGACAGCTCAAGAAACGCAGTGCCCGGATCCACCAGCAGGTCGATCCGTTCGCGGACCAACAGCTTGCCGCGCTTGCGATGCCGCGCGACCATATCGGGGCGGCCGCCAGCCGTTGCTTCGGCGATCCGCGCACGCAGCGTTTCGACGCGCTCGCTTTGTGCGGCGTGGTTGCGGGTGTAGGTCTCTGATGCGGTCAGCACCGCTGTTTCAAGACGTGCCATGAAGTCAGGTATCCTGTCTTTGGAGTATCCCGTTGAGGAACACATCGGCATAGGTGCGTGACAACGCATCGGCGCTACCGCGGTCCGGGTCGAACCAATCGAGCGTGGCGTTCAATGTACCGATCAGCATCAGGCGCAGGCGACGGATATCGACGTCTTGCTTCAGCGTGCCATCTTTCTTAAGCTGGGACAGAAGACTGTCCCACTCTGCCTCATAGGCCCTGCGCGTGGGCAAGTTGGCATCCCGGACGGATTGCGGCACCTGCCCGAAAATACGCACATTCGCCGATGTATAATCGCTCACATCAATAAGCGCGCGCAGATGCGCCCGGATCGCGGCGCGCAGTACCGTTTCGCCGTCGGCATCGGCCCGCAGGTCGGTGACGGCGTCTCTCATGCTCTCGTGAACGACTCGAATCCCTGCATCAAGAACGGCCGCGACGATCTCGTCCTTGGAACCGAAATGATAATATATGCTACCCGCCTTGATCCCGGCGGCCTCGGCAATTTTTCGGAGCGAAACGGACCCGTAGCCTTGTTCGCGGAAAAGCCGCGCGGCAATGTCCAGCACCCCATCCCGTCCAACCGCGCTGCGCGATGTCTCGTTGATTTTGATTGCCGTGTTTTGTGCCATATACTTTCGTATCGCCCCAACGCCTAACTAACGCCTGTTAGGTTAATAACGCAAATGAGTAAATCGTCGTGATCGTGCCAGACTAGAGTTTGCGGAAAATTCCGCATTGGCGACCGCCAAGAGGCCGCCCAGACATTAATGTGCTTGCCCGGACCCCGTCATCGGGTCCGGGCAAATGCCTTAGATCACGAAACCGCCACCGCAGATGACGTGCTGGCCTGAAATGAAGTTCGATTCCGGCGCACAGAACAGATAGACGGCACCGGCAGCTTCTTCCGGAGTGCCGACCCGGCCCAGCGGGATCATGCGCTCCATCTGGGACAGGAGATCGGGATTCACGCCGACCTTGATCTCTTTTTCTTCGACCTTGATCGTGCTGTCGCCATCCGCGCTGCCTTCGGTCAAGCGGGTGCGAATCGGGCCGAAGGCGACGGCGTTGACGTTGACCTTATAGCGGCCCCATTCCTTGGCCATCGTCCGGGTGACCCCTAGGATACCGGCCTTTGCGGCGGAATAGTTGATCTGGCCAGCATTGCCGCCGGTCCCTGCGATGGACGAGATGTTGACCACCTTGCGGAACACCTCTTGCCCGGCGGCGGCCTCTTCCTTGGCCTTGGCGCTGATCACCGGCTGGGCAGCGCGCAGGATCTTGAAAGGTGCCGTCAGGTGGACGTCGATGATCGCCTGCCACTGTTCGTCGGACATCTTCTGAACGACGCTATCCCAAGTGTAGCCTGCGTTGTTCACGATGATGTCTAACCCGCCAAAGCTGTCCACGCCGGTCTTGATGAACCGTTCGGCAAAACCGTCTTCGGTGACGCTGCCGGCACAGACCACGGCCTCAGCTCCCATTGCGCGCACCGCCTCGGCGGTTTCATTGGCCGGATCCGCATCCAGATCGTTGATCACCAGCCGGGCCCCTTCCGAGGCCAGTTTGAGAGCGATTTCGCGGCCAATGCCCCGGCCCGAGCCCGAGACCAGCGCCACGCGCCCGTCGAGTTTTCCAGTCATATTGATTCCTCCCGAAAGGCGCTATCAGGCTTTTTCATAAAGCGTGGTGACGCAGGCCCCGCCGAGGCCCAGATTGTGCTGAAGCGCCAGACGTGCGCCATCAACCTGGCGCGCATCTGCCTGGCCGCGAAGCTGCTGAACGAGCTCGGTACATTGCGCTAGGCCGGTCGCCCCAAGCGGATGGCCTTTGGACAAAAGACCGCCCGACGGGTTGGTCACGTATTTTCCGCCGTAGGTGTTGTCGCCATCATCAACGAATTTCGCCGCTTCGCCGCGACCGCAAAGGCCAAGCGCCTCATAGGTGATAAGCTCGTTGTGGGCGAAACAGTCGTGCAGTTCGACCACATCCACGTCCTCGGGCCCGATGCCCGCGTCCTCGTAAACCTGATCGGCGGCGCGCTTGGCCATCGAAAAGCCGACCACTTCGCGCATGTCATGGGCTTCGAAAGTTTCCGGTCCGTCTGTTGTCATGGCCTGCGCCGCGATCCGAACGGAACTGTCCAATCCGTGCTTGTCGGCGAATTCCTTGGAACAAATGATCGCCGCCGCCGCGCCACAGGTTGGCGGACAGGCCATGAGCTTGGTCATGACGCCGGGCCAGACGACCTGGGCGGCCATGACATCTTCCGCCGTCACCTCCTGCCGGAACAGGGCAACCGGATTCTTCGCAGCATGTCGGCTGGCCTTGGCGCGGATCTTGGCGAAGGTCTCGACGGGTGTGCCGAACTCGTCCATATGCGCCTTGCCCGCACCGCCAAAGTACCGCAGTGCCAGCGGGATTTCGGAACGGCCAACCAGATCGTCGGTTTCACTGTCGAATGCCGCAAACGGGCTGACCCGGTCATGGAACATCGCACCGATTGCGCCGGGCTGCATCTGTTCGAACCCAAGTGCCAGAGCACATTCGACCGCGCCGCTTTCAACTGCCTGCCTGGCCAGGAACAGGGCGGACGATCCGGTCGAGCAGTTGTTGTTCACATTCAGAACCGGGATGCCTGTCATTCCGACATGGTACAGGGCGCGCTGACCGCAGGTGCTGTCGCCATAGACATAGCCAACATAGGCCTGTTGGACTTTATCATAATCCAACCCCGCGTCTGCCAGAGCGGACCGGGTCGCAGCGGTCGCCATCACATCGTAGCTTTCGGATTTTCCCGGCTTCTGGAACGGGACCATCCCAACGCCTGCAACATAGGCTTTGTCTGTCATTTCTCTCTCTCCCAAGTTCGGTCAGGCCACCCTAATCGGTCCGCCAGCCTATTTTCTACCATTTGTTAGATTTTAAATCCCAACCTTGGGAAGTGTCAATATCGCCAAGCTGTGACGTAGGGAGCTTGCGCTATTTTCTAACTTGTGTTTGTTTTCGGGCCACACGCCCTGATCGGCGGCACAATTGAGGGATTCTGGTCCCGGCGCAACCGCTGACAAGCGTTTAGCACTCAGCTTACGAAAGGTGGTCGGAATGGCATACTGTTATGAGTTCAAGGGTTTTATACCCGTCGTGCCCGAGGATACATATGTCCACCCCCAGGCCGTTCTGATCGGAAATGTCATCTTGGGTCATGGATGCTACATCGGCCCCGGAGCAAGCTTGCGGGGCGATTTCGGCAGGATCGTGATCGGGGATGGAGCCAATGTTCAGGACAATTGCATCATCCATTCCTTTCCCGGCCGCGACGCCGTGGTGGAAAGCGACGGCCACATCGGCCATGGCGCGATCCTGCACGGTTGCACAGTGGGCCGGAACGCTCTGGTCGGAATGAATTCCGTCATTATGGATGGTGTAGAGCTTGGGGCGGAATCGATTGTCGGCGCGCAGGCGTTTGTGCGTGGCGAAACCGTGATTCCGCCGCGTTCGATGGTGGTGGGATCGCCGGCAAAGGTGATCCGCGAGGTCAGCGAGAAAGAAATCGCGTGGAAAACGCGCGGCACCGCGGAATACCAGCAACTTGCGCGCGACTGTCTGGCCGGATTGACGCCGGTCGAGCCGCTGAAGGCGGTCGAGGCAAACCGGCCCGGCATGGCGGCCTCTGACGTCGTCTCCATTCAGGAGGCGCGGCGGACATCGTCCTGACCGGTCCGGGAACCGGACCGGTCAGGACTACTTCAGATTCCGAAAGCACCAGATGGAAGCGCCTTGACGCGGAACGGCACTCCCCGACCCGGTGTGCCGTCCCTCAAGCCTTTACAGACGGAAGATCCCGTAGTGCGGATCGTCGATCGGTGCATTGAGCGAGGCAGAAATCGACATGCCAAGCGCGTTGCGTGTGTCCGCCGGATCGAGGATGCCGTCGTCCCACAATTCCGAGGTCGAGGTATAAGCCTCGACATCGCGCTTGTATTTTTCCAGCACCGGTTCGCGGATCGCGGCGATTTCTTCTTCGGTCAGCTCTTTGCCTTCGCGCTGAAGCTGCCGAATCTTGACGTCCGCCATGGTATTTGCGGCCTGATCCGCCCCCATCACGCCGATCTCGGCCTGGGGCCACATGAACAGCGTGCGCGCGTCCCAGGCCCGTCCGCACATCCCGTAGTTGCCGGCCCCGTAAGACGCATTGGCGATCACGGTAAACTTCGGCACGACCGAGCCGCCCTGCGCCATCAGCATCTTGGCGCCATCCTTGGCGATGCCTCGTTCTTCGTATTCGCGGCCCACCATATAGCCGGTGATGTTCTGGAAAAAGACCAGAGGCGTGCGGTTCTGGTTGCACAACTGCATGAAATGCGCTGCCTTGAGCGAACTGTCGTTGAACAGCACCCCGTTGTTGGCAAGGATGCCGACCTTGTAACCCCAGATATGGGCAAAGCCGCAAACCATCGTGGTGCCATAGTCGGGCTGGTATTCGTGAAAGCGCGAGCCATCGACGATCCGCGCCAGAACCTCGCGCATATCAAACTGGGTTTTCCGGTCCTTGGGGATGATCCCATAAAGCTCCTTGGGGTCGTAGTATGGCTCTTCAAAAGCGGCGGTTTCGATGATCGTTTTCGGGGTGCGCATCCATTGGCTGACAATCTCGCGCGCCAGTGAAAAGGCGTGTTGTTCGGTCGCGGCGCGATAGTCGCCGGTGCCCGATACCGAGGTGTGCATGACCGCGCCGCCAAGCTCCTGAACACCGACCTCTTCGCCGGTAGCCGCCTTGACCAGCGGGGGACCGCCAAGGAAAATCGCGCCTGTGCCTTCGATGATGATGTTGTAGTCGCTCAGCGTCGGCACATAGGCACCGCCAGCCGTGCAGTGTCCGCCGACCACGGCAATCTGCGGGATATTGGCCTGGCTCAGCTTGACCTGGTTGCGGAACACCCGCCCGCCCAGATACCGGTCGGGAAACACCCCGTGCTGCAGCGGCAGGAAACCGCCCGCGCTGTCGCAGATATGGATGACCGGCAGACGGTTTTCCAGCGCGACATCCAGAAGACGCACGACCTTTTTCACGGTATGCGGATACCAGGCACCGCCCTTGACGCTGGCATCATTGGCATGAATGGCGACCTCGCGGCCTTGCACGATGCCGATCCCCGTAACCACGCCTGCGCCGGGCACCACCCCGTCATATTCACGACAGGCCGCCAGGGTTGAAAATTCCAAAAACGGAGTGCCGGGGTCCAGCAGCAGTTTCAACCGCTCGCGCACGCCCAGTTTGTTCTGGCGGGCGAGGCGGTCGATATCGCGTTGCGGACGTTCGAAACGCGCCGCGTGCTGGCGAGCGTGGAATTCCTTCAGCCGTTCAGACATGGCGGCGAAATTTGCCTTGTAGTCGGCGGCATTGGTGTCGATCTGACTTTCAATTCTGCGCATGGTCACTCCTCCTCCGGAGCCAATTGGGCCAGGATGTCTTTCAGACCAAAACTGTCGCCTTCGGCGAATGGCATTTCGGCAACGACCCCGTCGCGCGGCGCCGTCAGTGTGGTTTCCAACTTCATGCTTTCGATCACCAGAAGTGGCTGGCCTTCTTCAACCGCATCGCCGGGTTTAACCGCAACTGACACCACGACACCCGGCATGGGCGCCACCAATCGGTCGTCGCTCGCGCCACCGTCGCTTCCGGCCAGGCGTTCGGCGGGATCAACCCGCCCGACTTCGTAGGTTCGCCCGTCCATGTGCACAAAAGTTGCTTCCGGCCCCACGGCCAGTCGCAATTCGCGCACAACACCCTTGGCCCGCAGCTTGTAACCGCCCGGCAGACCCGTCGGATCCAATTGGCAGGCAACAGCGCCAGTGGGGGTGTTGAGCACGAACCGGCTGCCATCATGACCCAGCCAGCAATCAGTCTCTTCTCCGTCGATCTGAAAAATCCGTTGCATCAGTTTCTCCACCCACCCATCTTGCGGTACATTTCCGGTATCTGCATTACGTCACTCACCAGGCGCTCGTCCGATAGGGCCGCCGCCGCTATCAGCAAGTCAGAGACATCTTCGCCCGGCGCGGTTAGCGTTTCGGATTGTTCAGCCAGGAAGCCAGTTGAAACGTCACCAGAGGCGAAATCCGGATGTGCAAGGATTGCATCCAGGTAACCGGTGTTGGTCGTTACCCCGAGAATCACATAGCTTTGCACCGCGCTCCGGGCACGGGCGATGGCCTGCGCGCGATCCGGGCCATGCACGATCAGCTTGGACAACATCGGGTCGAAGTCGGTCGTTACCTTGCCGCCATCCAGAATGCCGCTGTCTACGCGGATCCCCTCGCCCTGGGGTTCGTCCAGCAGCAGGATATTGCCGATCGCGGGGCGAAAATCGGCGGTCGCATCCTCGGCACAGATGCGCAGTTCGATCGAGTGTCCGGTTTGGGGAATATCCGCCTGCACGGCGCTCAGCCCGTCGCCCGCCGCGACACGCAGCTGCTCGGCAACCAGATCAAAGCCGGTTACCATCTCGGTCACCGGATGTTCGACCTGAAGGCGGGTGTTCATTTCCAGGAAATAAAAGGCCCCATCCTGTGCATAGATGAATTCGACAGTCCCTGCCCCGCGGTATTTGACGGCGCGGGCAATTCCGGCAGCGGTCTCGCAGATCTCATCCCGTTGCTCGGGGGTCAGCGCCGGTGACGGCGTTTCCTCGATAATCTTCTGGAACCGGCGCTGGATCGAACATTCACGTTCCCAGAAATGGACCACGTTGCCCTGTCCGTCGCCCATCACCTGCACCTCGATATGGCGCGGGCGTTCGATATAGCGTTCGACGAAAAGCCGCCCGTCGCCGAAATATCGTTCGCCTTCGCGGCGCGCGGTTTCGATTTCGGTCTCCAGCGTGCTGTCCTCGCGTACGACGCGCATGCCCTTGCCGCCACCGCCGGCCGAGGGCTTGATGAGCAGCGGATAGCCAACGGCGCGGGCGCGTTCGACAAAGCTCGCCGGATCATCATCCTCGATGGCCGAGGGGGCGACGGGAAACCCGCGTTCCTCGACGAAGGCGCGGGCGCGGACCTTGTCCCCCATCAGGTCGATGACCTCGGACGTCGGGCCGACAAAGGTCACTCCGGCTTTTTCCAGCGCCGCGACAAAACCGGCATTCTCTGACAGAAAGCCATAGCCGGGATGAACCGCGTCCGCGCCGATCCCTTTGGCGGCTTCGACGATCTGAGGAATATCGAGATAGGCGGCCACGGGCGTCGGGCCGTCGATCATCACGACCTCATCTGCGATCAGATGCGCCGGCCCCTCTTGCTCGGCGACATGACGCAACACGGCAGTCGCAAGCCCGCGGGCCTTAGCGGTGCGCAACACGCGCGCCGCGATCTCGCCCCGATTGGCGACCAGGAGTTTCGAAATGGTCATGGTGTCGTCCTCTTAGTTCCGGGCCGCGGCATTCAGTCCGTCACGTGCGGCCAGATCGGCTGGCACGGGAATTTCGATATCAAGCAGCATCTGCGCGAACCCTTTGCCCTGCGGGTCTATGCGGACCGAGGCGATGCCGCCACCGCCAAGCGATTCATGCAACAGGAAATTCAGCGAATGGCTTCCAGGCAAGTCGAACCGTTCTACCCTGCCGTCGCAGACATGGGCGAAATAGTCCTTCACCACCTCTTCGCTGAGAGCCGAGCGGATATATGGTAGGTAGTCCGGCTTGCGCGCGAGGATGCCGATATTGGCGATGTCCCCCTTGTCGCCCGAGCGGCCCCAGGCCAAATCGACGAGGCGGACCTTGACAACGTCCGGACCGGGCTCGCGGCTATCTGCGGGCGGTGCGGCAGGCGGATCAAGGTGGACTGGCGTAGTGGCCACGCTCACGGGCACATCCTTGCCGTCGACCTCGACCGCGACGGGGGTTTCGGCCTTGCTCTGAAGGAAGGAAAATAGACGGACCACCGGCTGCACCTTTGGCCGTCCGGCGAAGAACCCGGTCAGACCCTGCGCGGTCGAAATCGCCATCGGTGCGATTTCGCCGGCAAAGATGTTCAGCGCGGCGCGATCGTCATGGACCGCGCCGATCTTGAGCACCACCTCGCGGGTCCGGGCGCGCGCATTTGCGCCGTAGGCCGCCTCGGCCCCCAGCACCTCGACGCTGACCTGCCGGAAATCTCCCATGTTGCGGTCGCGGAAAATCCGGCGACAGCGGGTCAGGATCGCCTCGGCCACACGTTCGGCCTTGGCGGGTGCGTCAATCGCGGCCAGTGTCAGGGTAGAGACCGCGCGCCAGCCATCGGCATGGGTCGCCGACACCTTGTAGCTGTCGGTGCGCCCAAGCCCCCTGCCGCCCTTGACCAGCACCCGGTCGGGTCCGACCTGTTCCAGGGTGACCCCGGACCAGTCGCAGATCACGTCGGGCAACAGGTAGGCGCGCGGGTCCCCGATTTCATAGAGCATCTGCTCTCCGACTGACCCGGGCACGACCAGCCCGCCGGTGTCAGGCGTCTTGGTCATGATGAAACTGCCGTCTTCGGACACCTCGACGATGGGCATGCCCATATTGTCCCAACCCGGCACGTCCTGCCAGTCGGTGAAGTTGCCGCCGGTTCCCTGGGGGCCGCATTCGATCAGGTGGCCGGCCAGCGATCCCTGGCTGAGCTTGTCCCAGTCATCGTCGCCCCAACCGTATTCATGCATCAGGGGACCAAGCGCGACCGCGCTGTCGGCGCAGCGTCCGGTGATCACGATGTCGGCCCCGGCATCCAGCGCGGCAGCGATGGGGCGGGCACCCAGATAGGCATTCATGCTCCAGATATCATCTGGAAATGCGACACCCGAGAACATTTCCGTCTGACCGTTTTTGCGAATTTCATCGGCCCTGGGCAACAGGTCATCGCCTAGCACGACTCCGACGGACAGATCGATCCCGGCCTGGGCGGCGGCTTTGGCAAGCGCATCGCTGCAGCCACGCGGGTTCACGCCCCCTGCATTGGCAACGACCTTGATCCCTTTTGCCTTGATATCCGACAACCAGGGTGCCAGCGCCTTGACGAAGTCCGGCGCATAGCCCGACTCGGGCGCTTTGGCGCGGGCCCGCGCCATCAGCGACATTGTCACCTCTGCCAGATAGTCAAACACCAGATAGTCGATCTCGCCCTTTGAGACCAGTTGACCGATCGCTTCCGGCGTATCGCCCCAGAAACCCGACGCGCATCCGATGCGCAGCTTTCGTTCCGACATATTCCTCTCCTCCCCGTTTGATCAGCGGCCCGTCCATTCGGGTTTGCGCTTCTCAATAAAGGCATCAAAGCCTTCGCGCGCGTCTTCGGTCTGCGCCACACGCGGTAACAGTGTTTCTGCAAACCGCATCTGCTGCGGATAGGTCATGTCCTCCATCGCGTGACAGGCGTATTTTCCCAGCCGGATCGCGCTCGGCGACTGCGCGGCGATCTGGGCAACCAGTTCTGCAACCTTGTCGTCCAGCCCCGCGGCATCGGTCACATAGTTGACCAGATTGAACTGCAGGGCTTCCTCGGCCGTCAGAGGAACGCCGGTGATGAACATCTCCATCAGCCTCCGCCGGGGCAGCACGCGCATCATGGGTGGCACGATCGTCATGGGAAACAGACCCACCTTCACTTCCGGCGTTCCGATGCGAGCATGATCCGCCATCACAGCCAGATCGCAGGCACAGATGATGCCCGCTCCTGCCCCCATAGCGACGCCATTGATGCGCGCGATCGTTGGCTTTCGGCACGCCTGTATCGTCTCGAACAACCTTCCGGCAAAATGATCCGGGTCCGCCGGATCCTGAACAAACGGGCCGCCATCCGCCCCCGCCTTGATGTCGCCCCCGGCACAGAAGGCGCGCTCGCCCTCGCCGGTCAGAACGATCACGCGGCAATCGCTGTCCCTCTCGGCAGCACATATGGCGGCCATGATCCCGTCTGCGACCTCACGGTTGAGGGCATTTCGATTGTCAGGACGTCGAATCGTGATACGCACTTCTTTGCCGAGCGCCTGCGATTGAACAACGCTCTCAGTCATTTCCGAAGCTCCCCCCCCTCTGTATTGCAGGACACCGCGCTTTCTTACGTCAGGTCGTCAAAAGCTTGGCTTGATCTATTTTCTAACATATGTTTGATTTTGGTCAACACGGCGGACGACATTTTTCGGGAGGATGATATGACCACTCAAAGTGAGGCCATCTCGGCTGATCTGGAAGCCATCAGGGCGAACTATTCTTTGACTGATGAGCAACGGCAGATCGTCGATCACGTGGATCGGGTGTCGCGCGAGGTGCTACACCCACTGCAAGCGCGTATGGATGACGAGGAATGGTGGCCCGATGATCTGTTCAAGCAGATGGGCGAGCTGGGCCTGCTGGGGATTACCGCACCCGAAGAGCTTGGCGGATCGGGACAGAACGAGTTCACCCAGGCGCTGGTGTCCGAGGTGATTTCGAAGTGGAATCCGGCTGTGGGCCTCTCACACGGGGCGCATGACAACCTGTGCCTGAATAACCTGCTGCGCAATGGATCCGAAGAGCATGTGAAGAAATACGTGCCGGGCCTTTGCTCGGGCGAGCTGGTTGGTGCTTTGGGCCTGACCGAACCGGGTGCGGGATCCGATGCGCTCGGATCCATGGCCACAACTGCCCGCCGCGACGGTGATGATTATGTCATCAACGGCTCGAAGATTTACATCACCAACGGCCCCATTGCCGATGTGATCCTGCTTTATGCCAAAACCGACAAGTCGAAGGGCGCCAAGGGCATTTCTGCTTTCATCATCGAGACGGACAATCCCGGTTTCAAGGTGGCGCAAAAGCTTGACAAGATGGGCTTTCGCGGCTCGCCAACCGGAGAACTGGTGTTTGAGGATTGCCGCGTACCCGCATCCGCCATGGTTGGACCGGAAAACACCGGCGTTTCGGTGGTAATGAGCGGGTTGGATCTGGAGCGTGCTATGGTTGCCTCAGTCTGCGTTGGCATGGCCGAACGCGCCCTGGAACTAGGGCTGGAATACGCCAAGATTCGCGAACAATTCGGCAAACCGATTGCAAGTTTCCAGATGATGCAGTCGAAACTGGCCGAGATCTACACCGAGGTCGAAACCGCGCGCGCATTCGGTTATCGGGCACTGGCCGCCTGTACGGGCCTACCAAAAGGGGCCGGGGGCCGTGGCGAAATCCACAAACTGACCGCGGCGGCCTGTCTTTACGCAGGCGAGGCATTCAACAAGGCGGTGACCGAAGCCTGTCATATTCATGGTGGCTCTGGCTACATGCAGGACACCGAGATCAACCGGCTGTTCCGCGCCAACAAATTGTTGGAGATCGGCGCGGGAACAAGCGAAGTCCGCAAGATCATCATTGCCGAAGAACTTTTGCGCGCCTGAGGGGGACGAGACAATGAACAAGCAACTGCGCAACGACACCGCTCTGCCAACACATTTCATGACGGACGAACAGCAGGCCCTGGCCGATCAGGCCGGCAAGTTCTTCATGTCCGAATTCCACCATCTGAATGCGGAAATGGACGATACTGATGACCTGCCGTCTTCGGTTTTCCCCAAGCTGGGCGAAATGGGCTACCTGGGACTGAACGTGCCGACGGAATTCGGCGGTGCCGGGCTCGATTTTACCTCGGCCTGTATCATCACCGAGGAAATGTCGCGCGCCTCGGCGGCCATCGGACTGACCCATGTGGCGCACGACAACCTCTGCGTCAATAATATCTATCGCAACGCCAATGACGAGTTGCGCCGAAAATACCTGCCAGGTCTGTGCGACGGCACGCTGGTGGGTGCCCTGGGTCTGACCGAACCCGGCGCGGGGTCTGATGCGCTTGGCTCGATGCGGACCACGGCCAAAAAGGATGGCGACGACTACATCCTGAACGGCGCCAAGATCTACATCACCAATGGGCCGATTGCCGATCTGGTGCTGGTCTATGCCAAGACATCGCCCGAAAAAGGGGCCAAGGGCATTTCCGCCTTTATCGTGGAAACCGACACGCCCGGTTTCAAGGTGGCGCAGAAGCTGAACAAGATGGGATTCCGGGGCTCGCCGACGGGCGAACTGGTATTCGAAGATTGCCGTGTTCCGGCCAGAAACATGGTCGGCAAGCTGGATGGCGGGGTTGCCGTTACCATGTCCGGACTTGATCTGGAACGTGCCATCGTCTGTTTCAACGCTCTGGGCATTGCGCAGCGGGCGCTGGATATTTCCATCGATTACGCCAAGACACGCCAGCAATTCGGCAAACCGATCGCCAGTTTTCAGATGGTTCAGGCGATGCTGGCCGACATGTATACGCAGATCGAGGCCGCGCGGAGCCTGTCCTTGCGCACCGCTGCCATGTGTGAAGGCCTCGAAGAGGGCGAAGGCGGGCGCGGCGAAATACACAAGCTCACCGCTGCGGCGATCTACAAGGCCGCTGAGGCGACATCCTTCGTGCTGGACAAAGCTGTCCAGATTCACGGCGGCTCGGGTTACATGCGTGATACAGAAGTGAACCGGCTATACCGGACCGGTCGCGTGCTTGAGGTCGGCGCAGGCACCCAGGAGGTTCGCAAACTCATCATCTCTGGCGAATTGCTGAAGAACTAGGGGCGGAACATGAGCGAAGCGAAATCAAGGCGTTACGCGTCGGATCTCATGGCGGGTCAAGTTGCCCTGGTCACGGGGTCCGGATCTGGAATGGGCCGGGCGACGGCGATCGAAATGGCCGCTTGCGGGGCAAGGCTTGCGCTGTTCGCGCGCCGCGAAGAGCCGCTGGAAGAGACCGCCGAAATGATCCGGGCGGCGGGGGGCGAGGCCTTTGTCGTGCCCGGAGACACCCGCGACGAAGACAGTATCGAAGCTGCGATGGGGCGGATCAAGGACCACTATGGGCAGTTGGATGTTTTGGTGAACAATGCCGGCGGCCAGTATATCGCGGCCGCCCGCGATATCACCAACAAGGGCTTCGAAGCCGTGATCCGCAACAACCTGATCGGATCTTGGCAGATGACCCGGGCAGCGGCGGATCACTTCATGTACGACAATGGTGGATCGGTTGTGTTTGTCACCGCCATCTCTGCGCGCACCGCGCTTACCGGCTTTACACACACCGTCGCCGCCCGCGCCGGTGTGACGGGCATGATGAAAACGCTGGCCGCCGAATGGGGCGAGTACGGCATCCGGCTGAACTGTGTCGCGCCGGGCACGATCAAGACCGATGCGCTTGGCCGCTATCCGATTCCGCCGGAACAGTGGAAAAAGCTGAACCGCTCGGTGCTAAACCGGATGGGGGCGGCCGAGGACATCGCAGGCACGATCATTTTCCTGGCCTCGAAACTTGGCGGTTTCATCACCGGAGAAGACATTTATGTAGACGGCGGTGAAACCTTGCATATGGGTCATGACGCGCGGGACATGATCAACCCCGCGATGTTCGAGAAACGCGAACGGGGAGATGGCAAGAATGAATAAACAGCCCGTCCTTCTGGAGATTTCCGACAGGATCGCTACGGTTACGCTGAACGACCCCGAGCGGCGCAACCCGGTCACCGGCAACGACATGATCGCTGCCCTTCTGGAGACCTTCGCCAAGGTGCAGGCCGATCCTCAGGTCAGCGTGATGATCCTGACCGGGGCCGACCCGGCCTTTTGTGCAGGCGGGGACATCAAGGAGATGAACGATCCCGACAGCGTGTTCCGCAAGGAGCCGCTGGCGGCGGCGCAGAGTTATGTTGATGGGGTGCAGCGGCTGCCGCTTGCGCTCTACAACATGGATATTCCGACGATCGCCGCAGTCAACGGCCCGGCGGTGGGCGCGGGGTGCGACCTGACCATGATGTGCGACATGCGCATCGCGTCAGAAAAAGCAAGGTTCGGCGAGGTGTTTCTGAATCTCGGAATCATTCCGGGCGATGCGGGCAGCTGGTTCCTGTTGCGTCGTCTGGGCCACCAGAAGGCCGCCGATCTGACCTTCTCGGGGCGCATGGTCGAGGCCAAGGAAGCGCTGGAGCTTGGTATGGTGCTTGAACTTGTGCCTCATGAAAAATTGATGGAACGGGCCCGTGAACGGGCCGCTGTCATCGCCGCGAAACCGCCGCGCGCGGTGCGGGTCGCCAAGCGTCTGATGCGCAATGCCGAACGGATGGACCTGCCGGATTTCCTGAATTCCGCGGCGGCCTATCAGGCGCTCATGCATCAGACCGAAGACCACCACGAGGCGGTTGCTGCGTTCGTCGAAAAACGAAAACCCAATTTCACGGGGCGTTAAAGGAAAGATCGCATGTCAGACATCACCCAAAAGAAGATGGAGCAAATCGCGCAGATGTGGAATGCGCGCGGCAAGGGTCTGATAACGCATATGGCGCTTGAGATCGAAGAGGTCTCGACGGAAGGTGTTCGGGTTCGGATGCCGTTCAATCCGGACTTTTGCGTCGATGCGGAACAATCGCTGCTCCACGGTGGTATCCTGACGGCACTTCTGGACAGTGTCTTTGGACTGGCGAACTTTGTTGCCATCGAAGGCGTCAGTACCATGGCCACTCTTGACCTCAGAGTTGATTACCTGCGCCCGGCCCGTTCGCGCGCGGATGTCATCGTTCAAGCGCATTGTTTTCGCAAGACCCGCCACATCGCCTTCAATTCCGGCAGCGTCTGGTTCGCGGGCCATGAGGATGCTGAAATAGCTAGGGGAACCGCCTCGTTTGCATTGACGCGCGGCGAAACCAGCCTGTTTGACGCAATGACAAAAGGAAAAACCTCGTGATGGACGTGCAAACTGTCAATGCCAATGTATCCCGGGTGCCGTTCTTCCGATTTCTCAACTTTGAGGTCAGAAGTCTAGACAGTCTCCATGCTGAGGCGGAAATGACCTTTGATGACCGCCATATCGGTAACCCGATCATGGAGTACTACCATGGCGGCATAATCGCGAGTTTTATGGAGGCCACTGCCGCCATCGCGGTACAGCCCGATTTCGCCGACGTTCCGGCCAAGCCGATCAACCTGACCGTCGATTACCTCAGACCCGGTGTGAAGGGACCGCTTTTTGCGCGCGCTAACGTCACGCGCAAAGGCAAGCGGATGGCAAGCGTCAGCGTGCTCAGCTGGCAGACGGATCGGGAAAAGGCGGTTGCCGAAGGGCTGTATCACTTCCTTCTGGTCTGACCGGGGCAACCGCTTTCAGGGCTACCTTGTCCTGTGGACGGGGTCGCTTCCCGGTTACAAATGCCTTCCAATAGCAGATTGATGAGCATGCTGGAGAATTCAGGCAGTGATAGATATCCTTCCACTCCTGCCTTGTTCGGGTCGAACCATTCCACCGTCCAGTTTAAGGCACCCAACATCACTTGGCGCAAGGGGACGATCTTGATATCCGACCGTATGGCACCGTCGTCCTGAGCTTCACGGAGTATCCGATCCCAGAGTTTTCCATACTCATGGCGAATACCCCTGTGCCTCTCCCTGAAATGATTGGGGAGCATTCCATAGCTTCTGATATTCGCCGAGGTGAATTCACTTGCCTTGAAGAGGAAATCCAGGTGCGCCCAGATTGCAGTCGCTATCTTGGCGTGATGATCGTACGGGGCATCGAATTTCCGAACGGCGGCTTCGACACCTGATAGCAAGTCCCTCAGTCCGGCGTTTAGAACTTCGTCAACGATCGCTTCTTTGGAGTTGAAATGGTAATAGACGCTGCCCGCTTTCATGTCCGCTTCTTCCGCGATCTTTCTCAGCGTGGTCGCCTTGTAGCCATTGTCCCTCAGAATGCGCGCTGCGGCCTTTAGAATTTCTGCACGGGTCTTAGCCGCCTTGCTGTCGGGATCCGGGGTTTTGGCGGTAGTGGCGGGGCACAGCTTCAAGCCTTCGGTATCCGCCTTGCGATGTGGACACATTCCGTCAAGTATCAGCTTACTCATTCGTTCCGCGAGTATGCGCACCGGATACGAGTCGACATCGTACCATTCTACGGTCCAGTTCATGGCACTCAGGATGAACTGGCGGATCACAGCAGTGGATATGTCGCTTCGAAGGTGGTCGGCGCGTTTGGCGTCATTCAGGAATTTGCCCCAGGCACCCGCATATGATGCACGCAATTCGCGATGCGGGGCGCGTGTTTCGTCCGACAACATCGGATAGTTCCGAATATTGGCTGACGTAAAGTCGCTGTCGGTCAATAGGTAGGCAAGGTGTGTTTCAATCAGCAGTCCGAAAGTCTTGCGAAAATCCTC
The DNA here is from genome assembly GCF_039839315.1 of Phaeobacter sp. CAU 1743. NCBI lineage: Bacteria > Pseudomonadati > Pseudomonadota > Alphaproteobacteria > Rhodobacterales > Roseobacteraceae > Phaeobacter > Phaeobacter sp. CAU 1743. The sequence goes on from NZ_JBDOQR010000060.1 coordinate 22,526, forward strand.
CGAACTTGTCGGTGCCGACCGAACGATTTCACTGACCGCCTGATATAGTTGACGGACGCCAAGATCGAGAACTTCGCTCAGAATCTGGTCCTTGGATTGAAAATGATAATAAATGCTGCCGGCCTCAATGCCAGCTTCCTGCGCGATGTCGCGCATAGTCGTTGCGTGATAGCCTTCATACCGAAAAAGTCGCGCAGCCGCCGAAAGGATACCCTCACGTGTCCTCTCAGACTTGCTCAAGTCTTCGCTCAGTGTCCTGGGGGGGTCAGTCTTGTGTACCATTTCATTTCGATACTTGCGGGACACGAGACTGTCCATTGCATTAAATCTAACAAATGTTAGAATAATCCAAGGAACGTTCCGAATCAAGTTCTTGACAAAGGTTTATCGGAAGAGGAGGACCTCCATGCGAGGGTTGAGTGGAAAACGGGTCATTGTGACCGGCGGTGGAAGCGGCATTGGCCGCGCAGTTTGCGAACGGTTCGGCGAAGAGGGCGCCGAAGTTGCCGTTTTCGATCTGAACAAGGATGGGGCGGAGGAAACTGTCCGACTGATCACCGAGGCTGGCGGGAAGGCGCAGGCCTTCAAGGTAGATATCACCGACCGTAGTCAAGTCGACACGGCGGTGGCCGAGTTCGAATCCGGCGGCCCGATTGATGTGCTGGTGAACAACGCCGGCTGGGACGTCAGCAGAATGTTTCTCGACACCGATGCCGATCTTTGGAAAAAGGTTATCGACATCAATCTTTACGGCCCGCTCAACATGCATCACGCGGTGCTTCCGGGCATGGTCAAGAGCGGCGGCGGTCGCGTGGTTAACATCGCCTCTGACGCTGGTCGTGTCGGGTCATCCGGCGAGGCGGTTTATTCAGCCTGCAAGGGCGGCATCATTTCGTTCACGAAGACCGTGGCGCGCGAGCTGGCGCGCAAAGGTATACAATTGAATGCGGTCGCCCCGGGACCGACCGACACACCTCTGTTCGCTCAATTTGCCGAGGGCGAGGCAGGTCAAAAGATCGCCGAAGGTCTCAAGCGGGCGATTCCGATGAAGCGCCTGGCGCAGCCGACGGATTACCCTGGCATCATCTGCTTCCTGTCGTCGGACGACGCAGGGTTCATTACCGGCCAGGTGATTTCGGTTTCGGGCGGCTTGTCCATGCACGGTTGAAGCCATGACAGCAGCGCCGGACACCAGGCGTTGCTGCCAAACCGTGCCAAAAGAGTTACCTCCCCGACTGGCCGCGCCTTTTGTGCGGCCCTTTTTCATTCTAGAAAGGTTGCGAATGTTTCAGCCAGGCTCTGACATCCAGCGGACAAGCACTCTGACCGCATTTCTGACGGGCTGCGGCATTGACAGTTACGAGGAACTCGTCCGCCGTTCGAATGAAGACCCAGACTGGTTCTGGGGCCGGATCATTGACCATGCCGGGATACGGTTCGCGCGGCCCTACAGCCGGTTGCGAGATATCTCCGAAGGGCCCGAATCGATCCGGTGGGCCGTCGGGAGTACTTTGAATCTGACGGAAACCTGTCTTGACGCCCGAATTGTCGATGGCTTGGGCGACAAGGTCGCAATCGACTGGGTCGGCGAAGACGGAAGCCGCCGCCGCTGGACCTATTCCGACCTTACCGCCGAAGCCTCCCGCGTTGCCTCGGCCCTTGCCACGCGCGGTGTAAGGCCCGGTCAGGCGGTGGGCATCTATATGCCGATGATCCCCGAAATCGAGGCCGCGCTTCTGGGGATTGCCCGGCTGGGCGCGGTTGCGGTGCCGCTGTTTTCCGGTTTTGCGCCTCATGCCATCGTATCGCGCCTGAACGACGCGGATGCCGTGGCGGTGCTGACAGCGGATGCCACACCCCGGCGAGGCAAGCCGGTCTGGATGGAGGCGAGCCTCGCCCAGGCTTTGACCGACGTGCCATCGGTTCATACCGTGATCAGCCTGCGACGGTTCGGCGGTGCGGTAGCCGATCCCGCCCGCGATCTGGACTGGAGCGAAACCGTGGGCCGCGCCAGTCCGGAGCTTGCCGCCGTTCCGGTCAAGGCCGAAGCCACCTTTCTGATCGCCTATACGTCAGGCACCACCGGACGGCCCAAGGGCGTCGTGCATACCCATCTGGGCGTGCAGGCCAAGGCCACGGCCGATTTCCTGCTTTGCCTCGACATGAAACGGGATGACCGGCACCTCTGGATGACCGACATGGGGTGGGTCATGGGACCGCTTACCCTTTTGTCGGTGCTCTTGTCCGGTTCGACTCTGGTGCTGGCCGAGGGCGCACCATCAATGCCCGGCGATCCCTTCAGGCTGTTGCGTCTTGCGTCCGAGATGGAGGTCACGCATCTCGGCGTGGCCCCGACCCTGGTACGGCAGTTCATGACGCAGGATACTGAATCTTTGTCGGGCTACGACTTGTCGTCCCTGCGCATCGTCGCCTCGACCGGCGAGCCCTGGACCGAGGATGCCTGGCTCTGGCAGCTCGATCATATCTGTCGCCGCCGCGCCGTGCCGCTGAACATCTCGGGCGGGACCGAGCTTTTTGGCGCGATCCTGACCTCGACCGTGCTGCACGAGCTCAAGCCCGGCGGATTTTCGGCCCAGGCCCTGGGTGTCGGGGCCAAGGTTCTGCGCCAGGACGGCAGCGAAGCCGCACCGGGCGAGGTCGGCGAACTGGTCGTGACCCAGCCGCCTCTGGGTCTGACCCCGGCCATCTGGGGGGACCGCGATCGCTACCTTGAAACCTACTGGTCCACCTTCCCCGGCCTCTGGCGGCACGGCGACTGGGTGCGCTGCGATCCGGACGGGACATGGTATATCCTGGGCCGGTCGGACGACACGCTGAACATCGCCGGCAAACGCATCGGCCCGCCCGAGATCGAGGCGGCCCTGACCGAAACCGGAGAGGTGGTGGACGCCGCTGCCATCGCGGCACCTGATGACATCAAGGGCGTGGCCGTCGTCTGCGTCTGCGTGGCGGCCCCAAATGTGTCGCCGGACGCGGAGCTCGTGAACCGGCTCAAGGATCGTGTCGGAGAGATCGTCTCGAAGCCCTTCCGCCCGCGCGAGATCCACTTTGTCGAAGCGCTGCCCAAGACCCGCAGCATGAAAACCATGCGCCGTGTCGTGCGTGCCGCCTTTCTCGGTGAAGATCCGGGCGATCTGTCGTCGATCAGCAACCCGGAAACCATTCAGCCCATCGCAGACCTGCAAAAGGAAAAGTCATGATCACTGTTTTCGGAGCCACGGGCACGACTGGCGCGCCCCTCGTCGATACGCTTCTGGCAAAAGGCGCGTCCGTGCGCGCTGTCACCAGCGCCCCCTCCAAGTTAGATGCGCTAAGGGCCAAAGGATGCGAGGCGGTCGCAGCGGATTTCACGGACCCTGCCGCGCTGGCGCGGGCCTGTGACGGGGCAGAAAAGATATACCTGGTCACGCCTGCCCATCTGAACATGCGCCAGTGGAAGGCGAACGTGATCGAGGCGGCCAAGGCCGCGGGCGTGCGCCATATCGTTGTGGCCACGGGGCTTGGCGCGTCGCCCAAGGCGGGGCTGACCTTTGGAAAGTGGCATTCCGAAACCCAGGAGCTGCTGAAGCAAAGCGGCCTTGACTGGACCTTTGTCCAGCCGACCTATTTCATGCAGAACCTGCTGTGGCAGGCCGGCAACATTGCAAAGGACGCCGTGTACTATGACGATCTGGGCGGCCCCGTGGCCTGGATCGACGCCCGCGACATCGCGGATGTCGCCGCCGAGGCGCTGACCGCTCCGGGTTACGAAGGCAAGGCTCTTGGCCTGACCGGGCCCGAAGCTCTTGCAGGGGATGACATCGCGGCCCTTCTGTCCGGGGTGACGGGACGAACAGTGTCGTGCGTGTCCCTGTCGGCCGAAAATGCCAAGGCGGGCATGGTGGCTGGCGGAATGCAGGACGAGGTCGCCAGAGCCATGGTCGAATTGGCTTCCATCGCGCCCAAGGGCTACCTTGCCGGCATCGAGACCACGGTCAGTGATGTGATGGGACGCCCGGCGCGCCGATTTGCCGATTTCGTCGCCGAGAACCGGGATGCTTTCGTCAAGTAACCTGATGGAGCCGCCGCGTTATCTCGAACTGGCTCCGCCTGAGGAAGCGGCCAAACAGATCGACCATTTGTTCGTGTTCCGCGATACCGGTGTGCTGAGCGGTGGTGGACACGGGCGGTTCGCAACCGACCTCTTTACCCTTTCGGTAACGCGCGACGACAGCGGCGGCGGGCGCGTATCGCTGGCAGAACCGCGCCCCTATTTTTCGCCCCGCCCAAGGCCATTCCTGGGTGTCGTGGCCGGGCTGCGACTGTCGTCACGACCGCAGCGATTTCCCGACTCCAAAGGGCTGGACATGCTGGCCTCAGAACTGGCCCGGGTTCAGAACGGGGACGATGACCTGCCTGCGCTCATCGCGGTGCTTGACGGCCTTGCGAGAGACCTGCGCTTTGCCGCACCAACCGGAGCTTACAGCGACCGGACCAAACGTCGAAAGGTGCGGGCGGAAACCGGCGTGTCGCGGCGGCGGCTTGCGACCTTGCGACGCTTTCGCCGGGCTCTCGGGCAGCTTGCGTCAAAGACCCTGCTGCTGAGCGATCTGGCGCTGGACGCCGGATACTACGATCAATCTCACTTGTCCGCCGCTTGCCGGATCTTCGCCGGCAAACCGCCCGGCGCGTTGCGCGCTCTGTCTATTCCGCGTCGTTTTGACCTTTCGCTACAAGATACGCGCCTCAAAGACCGCCTAAGATTGGTCATTGACGAATGAAATCGAAGAGGAAGACCCGCCATGACACAATTCAAACCGAAAAACCCCGACTATGACGCACGCGTGCGCAACAGTTTCGATCGCCAGAAGGTGATGAACACGTTGGGGATCAGCATTGCCGAGTTGTTACCCGGCCGCATCGTTCTGGAAATGGCACATCAGGTTGCACTGACCCAGCAGCATGGGTTTTTGCATGCCGGAATCCTGTCGACAGCGCTGGACAGCGCCTGCGGATACGCGGCCTTTTCGCTGATGCCAGCGGACGCGGCAGTGTTGACGGCCGAATTCAAGATCAACCTACTCAACCCGGCGGACGGCGAACGGTTTCGCTTCGTCGCTGACGTGGTGAAACCAGGCAGGACGCTGACCATATGCGAGGCGCGTGCCTATGCCGTGAAGAGCCAGGATGAAAAGCTCGTCGCAACGATGACCGGAACGCTCATGGCGCTGATCGGGCGGGCGGGGGTCGCGGACTGAGCGCAACCCGGCCGCAGCACATCCGATCCGGGCGGCCGGGCCGATTATTCAGACAGCTGGATCAGCTGTTCCAGCGGCTCGCGACCTCGGCCAACCGTTTCCCGTAGGCGCGCGCGGTATCCAGATCGCCGCCAGCAGGTTCAGACCTGCCAAGCGGTAATGTTAGCCTTTAGCAGTGCGGTCGCCGATTGTCCCTCGTCAGGGTTTTTCGGAGAGCTGAGACTGTATCGTAACGGAGGATCTGGTTCAGTTTCTGTTCAAGTTTATGCGGCAGCGGCCTGATGCTGCAACCGTAATTGGAACGGATGGACGCCCACGGTGCCGATGGGCTGCCGTCACGCCGGAGTTTCCAGTCAGGGCGGAGCTGGCGCACCATTCCGGCCAAGCGCGAGAACTTTCGTGCTGCCTTCGCCGGGTTCGACTTTCGGGGAGTTGCGAACTTTGACGACAACGATATTAAGCGCCTACTTGCCGATGAAGGAATTGTTCGCTATCGAGGCAAGATCGAAGCCGTGATCAACAACGCTCGCCGTACTTTCGAGGTCGTCCAAGAGGAAGGCTCCTTCGCCGCATTCATCGATCACGTCCCAATTGGTGGTGTAGCTCAAGGCTGGCCAGCTGGTTTTCGGCGCGCCGAGCTGGTCAGTCCGTCTGCGCGGCAGGCAGGCTGACGATGGGATCATCGCAGACGGGCCCAAGGTTTCCAGTGTCATGTAGCGAGAGCGCTGGACGGCCCATTCCTCAGTCTGCTCCATCAGGATCGCGCCGACGAGACGCCGGATCGAGGCTTCATTGGGAAAGATCCCGACGACATCGGTGCGCCGCTTGATCTCGCCGTTCAGACGTTCGATCGGATTGGTCGAGTGTAACTTCGCCCGGTGTTGCTGGGGGAAGGTCATGTAGGCCAGCACGTCCTCCTCGGCGCCATCCATGAGGGTCGCGAGCTTGGGCAGCTTGCCCCGCATCTGGTCGGCGACGTTTCGCCATTGGGTCTTGGCCGCCGCATGGTCCGGCTGGGCGAAGGCGGTGGCGATGAAGGCTGATATGACGCGACGGCTGCTCTTGCCGGCATGGGCGAGCGCATTTCGCTGGAAATGCACGCGGCAGCGCTGCCAGGTGGTGGACAGGACACGCGCCGTGGCAGCCTTGATCCCCTCGTGTGCGTCGCTGATCACCAGCTTCACCCCGTTCAGTCCGCGGCGCACCAGGTCGCGCAGGAAATCGGTCCAGAACGTCTCGGCTGCGTAATCCGGTTTGATCCGGCCACCCATTCCAAAAACATCCGGCCACCCCTACCGATTTTACCTGGCCACTGAATCCGGAACATCCGGCCACCTCTCTGACGTGTTGCTGTGAGGCGATCAGCAG